>JAUYKX010000091.1 GCA_030699055.1 Candidatus Nanopelagicales bacterium | reverse complement strand
ATCGGGCCAAGTCCCATGGACACAGTGGGGAAAGACCAGAAGTTGGGCATCAGCCGCGGATGCGGATATGACGGCAGCCCGCCGCCCGGGTGACTGATCTGCTGGCGGAAGCCATCCAGTTGTTCTTCCGTCAGCCGGCCCTCCAGGAATGCGCGTGAGTATGCGCCCGGCGATGAATGACCCTGCCAGAAGATCTGGTCGCCACCCCCGGGCGCATTTGGTCCGCGGAAGAAGTGGTTCATTCCAACTTCGTAGAGCGTGGCGGAGGACGCGTACGAGGAGATGTGGCCGCCGACGCCGACGCCCGACCGTTGCGCCCGGTGCACCATGATCGCCGCGTTCCAGCGAACGTAGCTGCGAATGCGGCGCTCGATCCCCTCGTCACCCGGGAACTCCGGTTCACGCTCGGGCGGGATCGTGTTGATGTAGTCGGTCTGTCTTACGACGGGCACGCCGATCTCACGCTCGGCGGAATGGCGTAGTAGCTCGATCATCAGATACCTGGCCCGGCCGGGACCGGCCCGGTCGATGACGGCGTCGAGCGACTCGATCCATTCCCGACTCTCAACCGGGTCGGAATCGACGTACTGACTCGGGAGGCCATCACTGTGCACGTGGTCGAAGCTGGACATCGCCTACTCCGTTCTCACGCGACCCAACCACCAGGGACGCGTTGCCTCAATCGAAGCGCCTGCGGCCCAACTTGGCAACCCGGAAGACCCGCGATCACCGGCCCCTGCCGCCAATGGGCCGCAAAGGTCGGCGGAACCAATCCGGCTTACCCCGGCCGGGTCATTGACCGAAACCGAAGCTGCACCATAGGTTGAGAGTCGTGGAATCGAGATGCCCGCGTTGTGGCGCGAAGGTTGATGCCGGAACCGCTATCTGCCCGTCGTGTGGGTCAATGATCGGGGGCGCGGCCCCTGTTGCCGGCGGTTCGACACCGCGGGCCGATATCACGGGCACTATTCACGCGCTCGGCGCGGCGACCGCGGACAGCGGCCCGATTCCGCAAGTTCCGGAGAGTGGAGATGGGCTACCGCCGGGCGCTCATGTACTGGTGGTCGCGCGAGGCCCGAGCAGCGGCATGCGTTTGGATCTGACCGAATCCCCGACGACGGTCGGGCGGTCACCGGACACGGCGATATTTCTGGACGACATCACCGTTTCCCGTCGTCACGCGCAGTTCGAAACCTCGGGTGAAGGTTGGGCACTGAGGGATCTGGGAAGCCTCAACGGAACTTACGTTAATCGGCAGGCCATCGAGCGGCAGGAGCTCCAGTCCGGCGACGAAATCCAGATTGGCAAGTACCGATTCAGGTACTTGGCCGGCGAGTAACCGCCGACCATGGCGACGACTGATCGCATGCGGGAGCCCGCCAGGCTGTACACAATTGGCGCCGTCGTGAAGATGTTGACCGAAGAGTTTCCCGACATCACCGTGTCCAAGGTCCGGTTCCTCGAGTCCGAGGGGCTGGTCGACCCGATTCGGACCCCTTCCGGGTACCGCAAGTTCTCGGATCGCGATGTTGATCGGCTGCGCTACGTCCTGCGAGTGCAGCGCGATCACTTCTTGCCCTTGCGCGTCATCGCCGACCATCTCGACGCGATTGACCGTGGTTTGGAACCGCCGACCGTGGCGGACAGTCGCCCCCGTGTGCCGACGATCAGCCAGTCAGCTGCCTTGACTCCGTCTGCGTCGGCCTCACGCCCCGTACTGGCATCACCTGCCGAGATCGCGGCCGAAACCGGGTTGGAACCCGGGCAGGTCACTGCCATGGAGGAATCCGGCCTGATCAGAAGATCGGCTGATGGGCTCCACTACGGTTCGGATGCGGTCGACGTCGCCCGGACGGTGGCGGAACTTCTTTCCGCGGGCCTCGACCTTCGCCATCTGGCGGCCAACAGGCGCGCTGCCGAGGCTCAGTTCGAACGGATCGAGGCGTTGGTCAACGCGTCTCGATCCAATCGGTCAGCACGGGTGTCGGATGGGGTGCGGGAACAAGCCGAGGTGCTCGCCAGTTTGCAGGCCCGGTTACATGCTCAGTTGTTGAGATCGCGTTTGGTGGAACTGACTTCGGCCTGATCGGGATTTCGGCGTAGGGTAATGGAATGATCCCGATCGATGTGGTGGGTGTGAGGCTGGAGGTTCCTTCGAACCAGCCGGTATTGCTGTTGCGGGAGCGTGGGGGCAGTCGGTATCTGCCGATCTGGATCGGCGTGGCTGAGGCGACGGCAATCGCCATGACCGAGAGCGGCATGGAACCACCTCGTCCGCTGACGCAAGACCTGGTCCGATTGGTACTCGAGGCAGCCAAGGTGGACCTGCTGAGGGTTGAGATCAGCGACTTGGCTGAGGGTGTCTTCTACGCGGACATGGTCCTATCCAACGGTGTCGTGATCAGTGCGCGACCGTCTGACGCGGTCGCGGTCGCGTTGCGGACAGGTTCCGAAACTCTGGTCGCCGAGCATGTGCTCGAAGCGGCTGGCGTGCCAGCCCCCTTGGACGAGGACACAGAGGTCGAGGCATTCCGCGAGTTCCTGGAATCGGTTACGCCGGAGGAATTCGGCGGCCGCGAGTCTCAATCTTGATCTTGCCCCGTCTGCTCGCGATCCTGATCTGCCGAATTGATCGCGCACTATTGCTTTCCGCGTCCAAGAAATCGGACAACTCTCACTATGCGGTCGACGGTTATAGTTTCAGCCTTGTAATCCGACGGCGTGTCGAACGCGTAAGCAGTTGACGCCGGACCGGCGGACCCCTAGCGTTCCCAGAACCAACGCGTTTGCGGCCTCCAGGTCGCTGTCGATGATCGTCGGAGGTCCGGATGAGTGATCCCAGCGCACGCGAGCAGCAACCGGCGCTATTCGAGACGGCGGCTGATGCCCTCACCGATGAAATCGGGTATCGAGGCCCGGTCGTCTGCCGCGCCGCTGGCATCACCTACCGGCAGCTGGATTACTGGGCACGCACTGGTTTGATCGCGCCCAGTATTCGTCAGGCGAAGGGATCCGGCTCGCAACGCCTGTACAGCTTCCGCGACATCCTGGTACTCAAGATCGTAAAGCGCTTGCTCGATACCGGGGTGTCGCTGCACAACATCAGGGCAGCGGTGGACCATCTTCGGGATCGGGGAGTCCAAGATCTGGCCCAATTGACGTTGATGAGCGATGGTTCCAGCGTCTACGAATGCACTTCTGAGCAGGAAGTCATCGATCTGGTCAAGGGAGGGCACGGTGTCTTCGGCATTGCCGTGGGCAAGGTGTGGCACGAGATCGAGGGAACTCTGGCGGTGCTACCAGGGGAGAGTCCGGCTGGCATGCACGCGTCGGCAGTGGAGATGCACGATGAATTGGCGGCCCGACGCTCGCGTCGCACGGGTTGACCCGACTGAATTAGTACCTGGCTGACATGACGTTTGTCGAGCGACACCTTGGTCGATCCGACTCGGATCGCGAGTACATGCTCCTAGCTGTTGGACAGCCCAGCCTCGGCGCTCTGATGAAGGCGGCTCTGCCCGAGTCGGTCCAGTCGGCTCCCACCGCGGACCTACCCGCCGCCATCGATGAGCAGGTGGTCCTGGCTGAACTTGCCGGTCTCGCGCGGCGCAACCAGGTTCGACGATCAATGATCGGCTTGGGTTATCACCCGACGGTCACCCCAGCGGTCATACGACGAAACTTGCTGGAGAATCCCGCCTGGTACACGGCCTACACGCCATACCAATCAGAGATCTCGCAGGGACGACTCGAGCTGTTGTTCGTCTTTCAGACCGTAATCACCGACCTCACCGCCCTGCCCGTCGCCAACGCCTCTCTACTCGATGCCGCCACGGCCGCAGCGGAGGCGATGACTCTTGCTTATCGGGTCCACCGGGGCGACTCGGAAACGTTCCTCGTGGATCGGGATCTGGACCCGGCGGTCCTGGCCGTTCTGGCCACGAGAGCCGAACCGCTGGGGATCCGGGTTGAGATCGTTGATGGGCCGACAGCGGTAATTGATCAGGTCGAGCGGAGTGGTTGCTTCGGGGTTCTGTTCGGTTATCCGAGTTCCTTGGGCCGGGTTCGGAATTGGCGTGAATCGGTCCCAGCCATTCACGAGGCAGGCGCCCTGGCGATCGCGATCTGCGACCCGCTGGCCCTGACCGTCTTCACCCCACCGGGGGAGTGGGACATCGATATCGCGGTTGGTTCAGCTCAGAGGTTCGGGGTGCCGATGGCCGCCGGCGGGCCTCATCCCGGGTTCATGGCGGTTCGGCGTGGACTGGAGCGACAGATGCCCGGTCGATTGGTCGGGCTAAGTCAGGACAGCAGCGGTCGCCCCGGATACCGACTGGCCCTGGCGACCCGTGAACAACACATCAGGCGGGAACGGGCGACCTCCAATATCTGCACGGCCCAGGCCCTGCCCGCCCAAATGGCGGCTTGCTTCGCGGTTTACCACGGACCCCAGGGCTTGCGAAAGATCGCCGACAGTATCCGGGGCCAGGCCGGCAGGCTTGCCGGGCAGCTTACTCAAGCTGGACTTGAACTTCAGGGTTGGCCTGATTTTGACACGGTCGTGGTGTCTGTGCCCGAGGGGGCTGACACCGCCGTTTCCGCCTTGGCCGAAATCGGCATCGATGTGCGGCGGGTTGACGGGTCGCACGTTGCCATTGTGATCAACGAACGGTCGACCGACGAGGACTGCGCCGAAATCGTTGGCGTTCTTGGTCGCGAGTCCGGACAGGGGAGCCGAGGGCAGGATCTCCAACCAGGTCTCAACCAGGTGGAGGAGTTGGAACGCAACAGTTCATTTCTCACCCAAGCTTGGTTTCACCGATACCGGACCGAGACCGAGATGATGAGGTGGTTACGGCGCCTGGCCGACCGGGATCTGGCACTGGATCGGGGAATGATCCCGCTCGGCTCCTGCACCATGAAGCTGAATGCGGCGGTGACCATGGAGCCCATCAGCTGGCCGGGGTTCGCCGACATTCATCCATTGGCGCCACCGGAGACCGTGGCGGGGTATCGGGAACTGGTCGCGAACCTGGAGAGATGGCTGGGGGAGCTGACCGGATTCGATCAGGTGTCGATCCAGCCGAACGCCGGATCTCAGGGTGAGTTGGCCGGCCTATTGGCGATTCGCGCCTACCACCGGGATCGGGGCCAACCCGATCGCGACATTTGCCTGATTCCAGCCAGCGCCCACGGCACCAATGCGGCCAGCGCGGCGATGGCCGGTTTTCGCGTGGTTGCGGTCAAGTGTGATCAGTCCGGGGGAGTGGATCCGGTTAATCTTGAGCAGCGGATCAGCGACGCCGACACCCGCCTCGGGGCCATAATGATCACCTACCCGTCGACCTACGGGATCTTTGAGGACAACGTGCGTCGGGTGTGCGAAATGGTCCATGCCGCAGGCGGTCAGGTGTACCTGGACGGGGCCAACCTCAACGCGATGCTGGGGTATGCCACGCCGGGCGACATCGGGGCTGACGTGTCGCACTTGAATCTGCACAAGACGTTCGCCATCCCGCACGGCGGCGGCGGGCCGGGAGTCGGCCCGGTCGCGGTTAAGGCTCATCTCGCTCCCTACCTGCCCCGCGATCCTGGCGACGGGCCCGAGTCGACCGCCGAGGGGTCAACAAACTCCACCCGCAACGGCGGTCCGGTCAGCGGGGCACCCTGGGGCAACGCCGGGGTCTTGCCCATCACCTACGCCTACCTGAGGTTGCTCGGCGTGGAAGGACTGCGCGCGGCCACCCGGGAGGCGGTACTCGCCGCCAACTATGTGGCTGCCCGGCTTTCCCCCTATTACCCGATCCTGTTCCGGGGGAACGAGGGCTTGGTTGCCCATGAATGCATCGTGGATCTCCGTGAGACCGTCAAGGAGACCGGGGTTACCGCCGAGGACGTCGCCAAGCGATTGATCGACTACGGCTTTCATGCACCGACGCTGTCGTTCCCGGTTTCGGGGACGCTGATGATCGAGCCGACCGAGAGCGAGAGTCGGACCGAACTCGATCGATTCTGCGACGCGATGATCTCCATTTGGGGCGAGATCGACGACATCGCATCCGGCCGGATTACCTTGGCGGAATCGCCACTGCGAAGGTCGCCGCACCCGGCAGAGGACTTGGTGGGTGACTGGGATCGCCCGTATTCGAGGCGCACTGCGGTGTTTCCGGGAGTGACGGCCGACGCAGCTCCCGGTGCTCCGGGTGCTCCGGGCCCCGGGGGGATCCCGGCCGGAGATGAGCATCCCGCGAAGTACTGGCCGCCAGTCGGGCGAATCGACAACGCCGCAGGGGACCGGAACCTTGTCTGCACTTGCCCGCCGGTCCCGCCGGTCCCGCCGGTTGAGTAATTGACGGTGACTGTGTGGGTCTGCCGGTAGGGTCGCGGAATGACTCTGGATCCGGAACAAGTGAAGCTGGGACTGCCCCAGCAAGTACCGATGGTCGCCACGCTCAACCTGGCGTTCGGCGAGTTGACCCCTGATCGGGCCGTCATGGTCCTCCCTGACCAACCCGCGTACCGAAATCATGTTGGTGGTCCTCATGCGGGGGCGATGTTCACGCTCGCTGAATCGGCCAGCGGTGCCCTCATCCTGTTGAACTTCGGCCACCTGTTGGACCGCGCGATCCCACTGGCGGTCTCGGCCGAGATCAGGTACCTGCGGTTGGCGATGGGTGACGTGACGGCGACTGCCGCGTCTGACCGGACCGCCACCGAGGTCATAGCCGAACTTGATTCCGGTTCCCGACCCGAGCTGACGATCGATGTGTCGTTGACCGCCGACGGTCGCGAAACGGGCCGGATGTCAATCCTCTGGACATTGAAGCCGGTATCCACCACTCAGGTGAAATGAGTCCCGAACGCGCCCAGCGCTGCTAGCTTCGTTCAAGCCGACTTCCAAATCGCGCGATCAATAAGTTAACCGCACCGTGTTAGGAGACTTCGGATGACTGTAAAGCTCCCGGGAATAGCCGCCTTGGCCATCGCGGCACTGTTGATCACATCAGCTCCGGTCCACGGGAGTGACGGCTCTGCCGGCAGCGGTTCGCGCGACCAGGTGGCGGATAGATCCGCGGCGCGAATCGCCGCGACCACCTGGGCCCAGCAGGGTTTCAGTCGACCGATGATCAAGGGTGTCGACGTCTCGCGCTGGGACCATCATGGTTCCGGGAGACTGAATTTTCGCAAGATGCAGAGGCGAGGAGCCAGGTTCGTCTTCATCAAGGCCTCGGACGGAATCCCGAAGTACGACGCAGAGGCCGCCTACTGGTGGTCGATTGACAAGCCTGCGGCGAAAGCCTCGCGACTTCTCGTCGGCGGATACCAGTACGTGGTTCCCACTGCCGACGTCAGTCAGCTGGTACCCGACGCCGTCGCCAAGGCCAGAGTGGCTTCAAGACGGGTGGGTCGTATTCGCAAAGGCCAGTTGCCCCTGGTTTGCGATCTTGAAGAAGCTCCGAAGTCACTTACCAAGGACGAATTGACCCTTTGGGCGCTGACCTGGCTTCGGACCGCTCATCGACTGACGCGTACCAAGCCGATCCTGTACACCTACACGTATTTCGCCAAGTCTCGATTGCGTACGGACACCGGACTGGCCAAGTACCACTTCTGGCAAGCCGACTGGGGCGTTGGGCGTTCCGAACCGCCGGTCGTGCCGGGGCTCCAGCCCGCGACCTTCTGGCAGTTCAGTAGTGACGGGGTAATCAAAGGTGCCGGCAAGGATCGCACCGACCTCAATGTGTTCATGGGAACAGCTCGGCAGCTACTGCAGTTGGCCAAGCTTCCGTGGCACAAGCGGCGCTACTACGGGCTCTGAGGGGAGTGTCCGCTCCGGGCCGGATTCAAGTTGGCCTCTGTTCGACATCCGGGCCAACTTGGCGTTACTTAACATAATGTTGCTTATCGGCCTTTTTTCTGTCGAAACTCCGAAGGAGAGGTCAGTGGAACGTCGACGCTTCCCGGACCGTGATCGACCGGCTCGCGGGCGTTGAATCGCTGTCTGGGTCGCTGGACTACGCTGCCCGGGTGCCTCCGGTGAATTCGCGACACCCGTTCGTCGATTCTGAGCACCCGATTGCGCTCGCTCATCGCGGTGGTGCGCGGGAAAACTCCGAAAACTCGCTCACGGCCTTCCGACGCGCGGCTGACATCGGTTACCGGTATTTCGAAACCGATGTCAGGGCGACTGCGGACGGCGTAGTCATGGTGTTTCATGATTCAAGTCTGAACCGGGTCACGGATCGGGTGGGCCGGATTTCGGCCTTGCCCTACGACGAGGTCCGCAAGGCTCTGATCGCCGGACGGGATCCGGTAATGAGGCTTGAGGAGTTGCTGGCTGCTTTTCCTGAGTCGTTTTTCAACATCGACGTCAAGGATGATCACACTCTGGGTCCGTTCATCGACCTGATCGAACGGCTCAACGTGCTTGACCGGATCTGTGTGGCGTCGTTCTCGGCGTCCCGGCTGCGGACCATTCGCAAACGATGGCCGGAAGCAGCTACGAGCCTTGCCCCGCCCGAGGCCCTGAGCCTGTGGGCCTCGTCCCAGGCTGGGCCGCTGTCGCCGCTGGCAGGAAGGGGAATTCCCCGCAACGCCGTCGCCGTGCAGGTACCCGCGTTCTTCCGCGGAATAACCCTGGTCACACCGGCGTTCCTCAAGTCGGCGCACGACCGGGGGCTGGCGGTACATGTCTGGACTGTGGATCATGATGAAAAGATGCACCGACTACTTGACCTCGGTGTCGACGGCATCATCACCGATCGTCCAACGACCTTGCGCCGGGTACTCGTCGACCGTGGCCAATGGCCGAGCGACTAGGCGTCGGCAAAACGAGCGTAGATCGATGGCACCGAATGGCCGCATCGCGCGTCTGACCTGTCAGGACGGCATTCAGGAAAGCCGATTAATCAGGGCATGGAGTGACAAAGGGCGCAAGCCCGGGAGGTGGCCGAAAAATGAGTGACGGCGCATTGCGCGGAACGCGCTTGGGGGCGACGAGCTACGAATCCGATGTGCATGTCGAGTTTGCACCGCGACAGATGGTGACCTACGACTGCCCGGACGGTCACGAAACAACGATGCCTTTTTCAGTTGAGGCCGAGGTACCAGCACTGTGGGAGTGCCGTTGTGGCGTGGAAGCGTTGATGCGCGATGGCGAGCGCCCGGTGGCCAAGCCTGTGAAGCCACCTCGCACACATTGGGACATGCTTCTCGAACGTCGCAGCCGGGATGACCTGGAGGTGCTGCTTGCTGAGCGCCTGACGCTCATTCGCAACGCGCCGGCCAAGCCTGCGGCCGCACCAGCGCGCCGGGTCCGTAAGAGCGCCTAACGTTTTGGGTCGCCTCAGCGGGACTCTGGGGATTCGTCGCGGCGGTCGATCACTTCGCCCTGAATCACTTCGCCAGGTACGCGGCGGTTTCGAGGCGGGCTCTGGGTGTTCGAGGGCGAGCCGACCGTCACCGTGAATCTGCGCAGTCGCGATCCGAGGAGCGCGTAGACCGGACGGCGGCAGAACCGGCGGGTCAGCGGCACCAGTAGCAGCAAACCGAGCACGTCCGTGCCGACCCCGGGAACCGCCAGCAGGACTCCCCCGACGAACATCAGTCCGGCGCCACCAAGATCCTTCGCTTGTTCGGCCGCCGACTGGGGCCCGCTGCCCCGTGGATCTGGCGCCTGGGTGGCCCCGAATCCGGCTGCCCTCACGGTTCGCCCGGCCCGACGACCAGCTTCGGCCATGACCAGTAGTCCGGTGACGACGCCGAGCACGAGCAGTCCGATTACCGCAGGCCAGCCAATATGCGAGGCCAGATACTCGGCGATCAATCCCTCACCGACGACATAGATCGCAAGGGGAACTACTGCTCGCATGGGCGCGCGTTCACCATCCCTGATTGCGTTTTGCCTTCGTGTTGCGAATCCGTCGGCGACCGGCCTTTCGCATTCGTTCCCGCCCACCCCACACGGTCACCCGCCAAAGAGCCTCGCGCACAATACCGCCGCTCATCTTGCTCGTCCCGATCTCGCGTTCGACGAAGGTGATCGGAACCTCTCGGACCCGCAGACCTTGCTGGATCGCCCGATAGGCCATGTCGACCTGGAAGATGTAGCCCGCGCTACCAACGTCATCGAGGGGAAGTGCGCGCAAG
>JAUYKX010000085.1 GCA_030699055.1 Candidatus Nanopelagicales bacterium | reverse complement strand
GGTCCCGTCGAAGTTGCTCGTCGCGTCGGTTGGATGTCTCGTCGGCTTCGGGATCGCCGTCCGGCTCGCGCTCGTCGGAGGTCAGCTGGGGCTCCAAGTCGATGTCGCCCAGGTCCAAACGGTCAGGGTCCGCCATCGGCTACCTTTCCGCCATCGCCCGGCGCACCCACACCATCGCCCGGCACGCCATCGCCCGGCACGCCATCGCCCACGCCCGCCGCGCCCGCCGCCGGCACCGCCGGCTCGACCCGAGGCTTACCGAAATTGATCACAGCCCGGATCGGCCGGACGATGGGGTCGACAACGCGGGCCAACCTCGCCATGAAGGGAAGCGAAGTCCGGGCACGCCAGTTGCCGAACTTGAACGCGTACCAGGTGGCCGTGACGAGCACATCGAAAGCCACGAGGACGGTCCAGAACTGGTCGATGTCGTCGGCGTTCTCCGCGAATTCGTCGATGCTCGCCAGAAACTGCTCGACTGTGGCCGTGTCACGACCGATGAGGACGATGCCGAGCACGACCAGGGGAATGTTCTTCCCGAGTTCGCGCGACATTTCCTCGTCGATGTGGGCCAACAGTCGCGCCGCCCCGACCACGGCGACGGCCACCAGGGCCATGTCCTCCGGGCTGCGGTCCTTGGTCGCCCAGTTCAGCACCAGCAAGATCGCGATGAACCAGAACGCCACCATGAACGGCGTCGTCACCAGATAGCGCACGACGGCCTGCCAGGTGAGCACCGGCTTGAGCTCCGGCCCGCGCAGGGTCGGGTACAGCCGCGGGCGCTGCATCGTGCGATAGACCAACACGAGCAGCACCGCGAGCAGAGCCAGGAAAAAGATCGCGAACAGGACAACGTCGGCGCCGAGTTCCCAGCGGGCCGGCGTGGTGGCGGTTGGTTCCACGGGGACTTGTTACCACAGCGAGCGTCTCGAAGACCGCCGACGCCAGCTCAGGCGACGTCGCGCAGCCCCGCCGCGATTTGGCGCACCGATCGGGCCCAAGCCTTGGCCCGCGAGCCACTGACCCGGGCGGGGAACTCGATGGTCACCGCCGAGCCGGGCTGATTGGCGTTGAACCAACCGGTGAGCGTGCCCCGGCAGATCCCCGAGCAGTCGAACCGCTTGACCGGCAGCCGGAACTTCCGACCCAACCACTTGATCAATCGCGGATCCTTGTTGCCGTAGCTGTCGACGCCGTTGAGCGCCTGATGGAAGCTGAGGACCAGGTCGGGGCGAACGTCGCCCAGAAAGCTCATCATGGCCTGGGTTTCGGGTTCGGACGCGGCGCTCGGCCCGGGGTAGACAAGGTCGCGGGGTCCGGTTCGCCACAGGTCGGGGGCGTTGCGGTTGAGATCGACGCCACGGGCGTTGGTCCGGGTGCGGGTGCGGGCGCCGTCCGGATTGAGGTTCGGCACGACCCAGATCCTCGTTCCCGCTGGCGCGCCCGCTTTCATCACGCGCCGGGCAACCTTGACGCCGCCCAGTTCTGTGCCGTGCATTGACCCGATGACCACCAGCACCTTGCGCGCGCCCGGATCACCGACCGCGTTGGCCACGATCTCGCGACCCTGAACCGACCGGCCGATCACGACTCGGGACGCGGTGATGGACCGGGCATCGGAACCGGTGCCGGTATCGACCCGGCTCGCCGTGGGCTCGGATTGCCCGACATCGGTCGTGCCACCCGTGCCGCTCGCGCCGATCGAGCCAGCCGAACATGCGCCGACACCGACCACAACCGCCATCACCACGCTGACGCCGATGATCACCGACCGGCGTCTTTCCGGGCTCGACATGGGGTCGATGCTCTCACACGGTTGGGGGCTTCAGTGGCCGTTCCGCGGCGGGGACCCCGGCCCAATGGCTGTGCATAACACAACTGGCGGGCCCGAGACCGTGGAACGATGCCGGACGACCTGCTGCACGACTGATTGCGGCGAGAAGGGAACAGGCCATGCCGGAACTATGCAGCTTCTACGGCATCCGCATCACCCTGTACTTCGGGGATCATGCACCCGCACACTTCCACGCTCAGTACGGCGACCAGGTCGCCAATGTGCGCATCGACAACGGGGAGACCCTCTGCGGATCGCTCCCGAAGCGGGCTGCCCGTCTCGTCGAGCAATGGCGGACCCAACACGCGGAAGACCTGGCTGCGGCTTGGGACCGCGTCCAACGTAACGAACTGCCCGGTAAGATCGAACCATTGGCCTAGGAGGTCGGGATGACACGAATAGTGAACGTGGTGACAGACCCAGCCAGCCATGTGCTGACCTTGACCTTGGACGACGGGCGCTCGACCCGGTATGACGTCGAGCCCATGCTCTGGGGGCCCGTGTTCGAGCCGCTGAAGCTCGACCGGGCACTGTTCGACGCCGTTCGCATCAGCGACCACGGCGATACGGTGATCTGGCCAACCGGAGCCGACATCGCTCCGGAAGCACTCCTGGCCAACCTGGCCCTCGCTCGTTGAACCGATGGTCGGCCAAATGATCAGGCCGTAGAAAGCGCAAAGCCCGCAGCGCCGACCGTCCGGAAGGCCTACGGGCTCACTTCTCAGGGCTCCTGCCCCTCGCGCCCAAAAAAATACCACCCCCGACATCAACCCGTAAAGCCAGCGGCGTGCCTCAGCTTCTTTGAGCCCGTGGCGGGTCGGGCAAGCTTGCCTTCTCATGGAGGGCAAGATCGACATGGCTACGAGGCGGCAGGTCACGAACAAGCTGCGCATCGAGTACGACAAGGCGGCTAAAACGGGGGACCACCACTGTTTAGAGGATGCTAAAGTTTGTCGCGGGGAGGTGCCTGATGACGTGGGAGCTGTACCTGACCGATGTCGACCCGAACCTCGACCGCCCGTTGGTGGACCGGGTCAAAGGCTCCCAACTGCACAACCTGAAGGAACTGCGTCCCGGCTCCGCCGGGGCCAGCGAGATCCGAGTGCTGTTCATGTTCGACGCATGGCGCAGCGCGGTCCTGCTCGTGGCTGGCGACAAGGCCGGCAACTGGTCAAAGTGGTACCGCAGCGCGGTCCCGCTGGCTGAGCAAC
>JAUYKX010000073.1 GCA_030699055.1 Candidatus Nanopelagicales bacterium | reverse complement strand
CATCGTTGCGATGCCAGTCCAGGTGGTCCTCGCCCAACGATGTGATCGCGACGTGCGGGCTGGTGACCCCGAAGTCGACCGACTGGTAACTGCCCACTTCGATGACCCAGTAGTCGAATTCCGGGCTGACATCCGGGTCGAACGGCGCATCACCGATGTTCCCGCCCAGGTAGCAGTTCAGACCCGCCGAACGGACCAGATGGGCCAGCAGGGCCGAGGTGGTGCTCTTGCCCTTGGTTCCGCCGACGCACAGGACTCGTTCGCGATCGGCACCCTGCATCCACATCCCGAGGCCACTGACGATCTCAACGCCGTTGCGGTGGAGTTGGTCCAGGTGGTTCGAGTAGTGGGAAATGCCCGGTGACTTGATCACGACATCACAGCCAAGTAGTAGATCGAGCCCGCCGTCACCGGTCGCCGTGACCTTGACGCCATCGACGACGGCGACCGTGGGCCGGTCGTCCACGATCACCGGCGCGATACCTCTGGCCCGGCAGGCCTTCAGGCTGCTGCGGCCCTCGAGGCCGATTCCGTAGATCCCGACCCGGCGGCCGGCCAGATCAGCCCAGGACAGAGTCGAGTGCATAACCATCGGGCCGATACGAGTTGGTCTTGGGGTTCAACAGCGATTCGATCGTCTCCTCGTCGACCGGGGGAGCCTCCCGCGTGAGCTGCCGCAGAACCGCGTTGGCAGCCCGATCGGGGCGTCTGACAGCGAGGGTCACGGCCGCCCGGCATTCCAGCTCGTCGCCCACACATTCCCACGGCTTTTGCCCGGGGTACGTGCCGACGAGTCGTCGGAAGGAATCGGCGAGATCGGGGTTATCGAGCGGCTCGTTTCCCCGGAATATCGCGCGAAGATCGGCTGCGGCCATGAAAGGGGACAGGATTAGGTCGATGAAACAGCACTTATCGCATTCGCCGCACCAATGGTCAAGTCTTTGTCGACGATCGAGGCGGAACGAACGATTGCAGCTCCGGAACGAATCCCAATAAGCGGATAACTGCGAAAACTCCCGAGCCACCCAAAGCTCCGACATATCCCGCAACCACGAGAAATAGGCGGGAATTGGGCCGATGTGTTCGGCCAACAACTCCCGGAAGAGAACCTCGAAATCGGCGCTCTTGGAGTACTGGTGATTCACCTCGCGCCCATTGACCGAGCGGGTCGGCACACTGGCGGAAGCCTCGTTGGACATCACCACGTCGGTGCGCCCGCCCAGCACCGCAGCGAGCACGGCAATCGCCGAGACGATGCCGGTGACCGGCACGTGGCCGTCGAGCCAGCCTCGGCGCTGGGATTCGAACAGCTTGGGATCGATGGCCCGCTCGGCGCGGAGAATCGGAAGGCCCGTCACGGCGGCGGATGCCTCGATAGCCTCGAATCGGTCATCCGGCCGGTTGACCACGAAGAGCGAGGCATCGGGAAAGCGGCGGCGGACGTGCTCGACGGTGACGATCGAATCGATTCCGCCACCGAACGGAATGAGTGGACGGCGGTTGCTGTGGTTATCGGGGTTCGTGGGGTCGGTGGCGTTTGGGGATTCCGGAAGTGTTGCTCGGGGTGTGGCAGTTTCCGGGCCGACAATTTCAAGACCGTCCAGGCTCAAGTTGTTCCTCGCGGCGAACTCTCCCAGCCCCTCCAGGTAGTACTGCCGGAGTATCTCCCTCTCCCGGGAAGTCGTTGTCGTGTCACCCAATCGGATCGTCGAGGGAGCGTGAGTCTTGTAATAAGAAACGCCAGCCAGCAAGTACAGAATTTCCACGGCGCGACCGACCACATGGCTATTCCATTGCGTCATTCCGGGAATTCGGACCCATTCCGTGAATTCATGCCCGCCCACCTGGTAATGCATGGAGGCAACGGCTGCTGAAGCATCGATGTCGTAACCGCTGTATACGAATGCCTCGCCGCGGATACCGTCGGTCAAAGGCTTGCCTTTCGCCTGGTCCGAGTGCCGGGGTAAGTTCGGGACACGCTAACACGACGGGCTCGAAATCCGACCGACGACAGGGCTCGCTCAGTTCGACAGGAAGTGACTCACATCTTGTCCGACTGGTCGGGGATCCTGGAACAGGAACGCATGGCCAGCCCGCGCGTACAGGTGCAGGCGGGCGCCGGGAATTTGGCGGGCAATCCGGCGGCTGTTCACAGGCGGAGTGACGACATCGGCTCGACCGTCGACAACGAGCGTCGGGTGGGTGATCAACGGCAATTCGTGCCAGTTGCGACTGCTGCGGTACCAGGGGTTTTCCGCCCGAATCATCGCGGCGACGACTCGATGATCAACGCTGTTGGATGGGTATCGGCCACTGTCGATGGCCTGCTCGATCCGATGGATAAACCTCCGTCCCGCCCGCCGGCCAGCCCGATCACGGGGAAAGTTGGTCGCAAGAAACGCCCGGTCGCCGGCCCGGGGATCGGAATCGATTTCCTGGGCCCACCGGGGGCCGAACCTGGTGTGTTTTCCGCCGGGATTCGTGCCCGCCAAGACCAGCCGGTTCACCAGCTGGGGGTATCGCACCGCCAGCCTTTGGGCGATGAAACCGCCCATCGACCACCCGAGCACATGAGTCGACGTAAGGCCGAGTTCCTCGATCAGTCCGGCGGTCCAGGTGGTGAGGTTCTCGATGGTCATCCGGCCCGGCGCGGGCCCGGACTGGGCCAGGCCCGGATAGTCGAACACGATCACCCGGTGCGATTCGGCGAGCGCGGCCAGGAACGCGGGATCCCATTCGGACATCGGGGATCCGGTGCCGTTGAGCAGCAAGAGCGCGGAGCCTGATCCGATTTCGGCCCAGGCGATGCGGGCCGATCCGACCTGCGCGTTCTGCACGTCGAGTCGGACCTGCCGCGCCGCCAGGCGCTGAGTCGCCGCTGACCCTGAGGTGTCGGAACTGGTCGCAGCCGGAGCTGGCGCTGGAGCCGCGAAACAAACCGCTAGGGCGACAGCGAGCGCAGAAGTGAGCACGGCCGATCGTCCGCTGTGGCGACGACGGGAGCGCATCACACCGGCATCACAGACTTGATACTCGAAACCGTGAACACGCGGTCGTCCGCTCGCAGCTCGCACCAGGCGAACAAACTTCCCGCTCTCAGCTGGATACGGCTGATCACTCGACGGGTGAGTTGGCCGGAGCCGGATTCGTATTCAATCTCAACGCCAGTCTCATGATCAATAGCCTGGGCAAGCAAGCTGACTTCGGCCCCTGACAGCCTCTTCGCGAAACGCAAGAGCTCGGTTTCGGTCGCCGAAACCACCGTTAACTTGGTGGTTCCCCTGCGCCGCAGTCGCGTCGCCACTTCGCGGGCGTTCGCTGGCGGCGGCCTGGATTTGGATTTGGATTTGGATCTGGATTGGGACTGCGGTCGAGGCCAGGGCGGGTCGTCGTCGGGCGGTTGCGTGGAAAGATCCGAAGCATCTGCGGGCGCGGATCCGACACCGAGGTCGACCACCACGTTGGGAGCATCGTCAGACACCGGGAAGTAGCCTGCGGCGCGCAGCGCGTCGATGAGTTCCCCCGAAGACGCGGCAGCGGCGAGCACCGTGGGGGCGAGCAGACGAAGGCCGAGCCGGGCCAACTTGCGGTCGGCCGCGACCGCTTCCAACAGGGCGGGGTCGTCGCAGCGAATGCATGTTTGCGTGCTGGTCAGTCGCAGTTGGCCGTGGCGCCGGGCCACGTCCGAGATCAGGTATTCCAGTGGCTGCGGCAGGGGACCCGAAGCGATGCTCGCCAGTGCCTCCCGGAGCGGGTCAGCGGCGATTCCCTCATCGAGGGCGCGTCGGACGCTGGTCGGGCTGAAGCGCCAGGTGCTCGCGGAACCCAGCACCTCCCGGTCGGCGGCCCGGTCCAGCAGAGCGGCCACCCGCGCTGATGGTGCGCCCACGACAACGGCGGTCAGGTCGCCACCGAACAGCGCGCTGTCCGCCGACTGCGGCAGCATCGCGGCGGTCGTTTTCACCAAGTCGGTTGTCGCGTCAACTTCCGAGTCGGCCAGCGCCCTCCCCAGCGTGGTGACGGCACCTTGACTGATCACGCCGAGTTCCTCGGCTTCCCGCCAAACGGTCGCGAACGGATCGCCCTCGTCATCAGGGATGGAGTGCGCCATCGGATACCGCCAGAGGGTGGCGTCCACCCACGCTGATTGCTCGCTCGCGCCCCCAATAGAGATCATTGTGGTCACCAGGCCCGTCCGAGTCAGGCGGCAGGCAGAGCAAGCAGCTTCGCCCACGAGCGCGGGTGTCGCCCGCCCGTCGTCTCCCCGGGCCTGGGTCGGTGTGTGACCCATTTGCCACCACTCGATCAGCAGCGTGGCCAGCCGCCGACCGGGCTCGGCATCTCGCCAGGAATCAAATTGGTCGGAGGTGGTCACCTTCAACCCGGTGCCCCGCAACAAACCGGCCGCAAACGCCAACTCCAGGATCAGCCGCACGGCGGTCACTTCAACCCGAGTCGCTTTGGACATCCTGGTCAACTCGCGCACTCCGACGCCCCCGGACTTGACTTGCGCGATCGGGCGGCGGGCTACATGGTCGAGCACGGCGAGCGCGTGGTCAGCGAAGCGGGTGGCCGCCGCCGCGGCGCCCTGGTCGAACTGCGCGGGGCCCGAAGCGGGGTTCAACGCGGGGTTCAATGGTCGTGCGGGCGGTTCTGGGCACCGAGGCGCAAATGGTGCCCGGTATTCCGGACCGAGCAAGGCGCGAGCGACCTCCGCCGGGATCGCCCATTCACGACCCCAACCCGAACTGATCGCGAGCCCGTGCCCGCCCGTCCACTCAACGGCTGCTTTCCGGGCCCGATAGCGATCCAGGTTGAAGGGCGCGACTTCCATTTCGTCGTCTTCCGACAGGAACCCCCGCAGTTCGTCGATGACGCCCGGGGGCGCGCTCGCCAGCACATCCCGAAGGTTGTCGATAACTCGATAAAAGGTGATCAACGACGCGACGGTTTCGGCCCGGTTCTTCTGCCGCTCAAGCCCGAGGCCGGTCTGGATGCGCCGCATGGCGTCAACAGTGAGGTCGTCCAACAGGTAACGGATCGGGACGCCAAGGCCCAGCGGTTGGGGGAAGATTCGAGTGAGCGAAGCGGGCAGCAGGAGTTGTCCGTCGGCATCGGCCACGACGATTCCGTCGGCAGCCAGATCCCCGACGATCCGGTCCACTTGCTCCAGATGCTGCTCGTCGGTCGGGGCGAGTAAATCGGCCAGTTCGGCAATCGTGCATCCGTCGCCGAGTAGCTGTGCTGCTTCGAGTAGCTGCAGCTGGGGAAGTTCGCGCGACTGCAATGCGGCCATCAGCGAATACGGATGCCACATCCGCTGGGCGAGTTCGTCGAAATTTCGCGGTGGCGGTCCCAGGAGCAGGCCGGGACGACGCTCAAGCAGCGCTTCGAGCTCCGTGCCGTCCAAGCCCGACAGCCAGGTGACCAAGGCGTCAGGGGTGCTCATCGTTCAAGTTGACCACACCGGGATCGCTCCGGATCACCCGGCTGTAGGCGGAGCCCGGTCTACCTCAGGTCCCTGACGGCGGCGGCAAATCCCACCACCCCTGCCCAGGTCACGACGATGATCGCCGACGCCATCATTCCGAATCCTGCATCGGCCAGGTGCCACGTATTCCGCCAGAACAGGATCACCAGCCAAAGTGCGCAAAGCATGGCCACCATCGCGCCCAAAGCCAGCCAGATCGGGCCGGCCCAGGTCCGCCGACTCCAGCTTGCTCGCGCGGGCTCAGCCCTGGCCCAGGCCCGCTCGCCGAGCACGGCCACCCAGGCGGCGAGCGACATCACCACGATGGACAGGAACACGGCACCGATGGCGTCGGAGCCGCGATGCCACCCCGAGATCAACACTCCGGTGGACGCTCCGGTGGTCACAACCGCGGCGACGATGGCGACCCAGGGTCGAGCCCGGCGGGTCGACAACAGCACGACGGCCAGGGCAGCACTGGTGAAGATCGTCGCGTGACCGCTGGGAAACGTGTTGAACGTGACGAAGCCGGATTCGAGTTGGGCGCTGATCAGTTCCGGTCGGGGAAGTGTCGGTTTCAGGACTTGGGTCGACACCACCGCCGCCCCGAACCCGCCGGCGGCGCAGACCCCACGCCACAGCAGCCGCCTGGCGGCGCCAACCACCACCAATAGCAGGCACATCACCGCCACAGTGACGATTTCCACCGAGGCCAACACGTGGTTGCTGAGGGCCTGGTAGCGCCAGGGAATCGAACTCCGCCCCCGGTAGGCAAGTGCGTCGAACGCCTGGCCGTCCCGCGTGCGGATCAACAGCGCATAGGTGATCACGAACAGCGCGACGCAGACGGCGGCGGTGACCAACAACCGACGGGAGGTCCGGGCGAGCGGATTATCCACCCGGCCCGGAACACCCACGCTGATTGTTTCCACTCGCGATTCCCTTCATTCGCCCGCTGATCATTCACTGGCGGCGGGACGGCGCGCCAGTTGGCAGCGCTGGTAGACCGAAAGATGTAGTCGATGGGCGCTCGATCAGGATTGGCCCGGCTCCCGGTGTCACAATTTGAACGACCCTGAACAGTTCGTCTGGGCTCGTCTGGGCGACAACCTGAGCGAGGCGATGCCATGAGTTCGACAGGCGCACACAAAGTCATCGACGGGCGCGGTTCCGGGTCACACGCTTCAAGGGTGGTTCGCAGGGCGATGGCCCGAATGGCGACGGTTACCGGGGTTGCGTTGGTGCTTTGTCTTCCGCCAGCCGGGGTCGGGGTATGGGCCGCGCAGCCCGCAGCGGGCACGCCGTCGGTGACGCCACTCGAACGGGTCCAGGCTCTGGTCCAGCCGACAGTCGTATACGAACAGATCGAGTGGACCTCGTGGGTCTACGACGAAACGAACAAGGGTTACTTCACGGACCAGCCCTTCAAGGCGACTCTCCAATGCACGGGATTCGTCGTGAATCCGACGGGCTACATCGGTACCGCCGGTCACTGCGTCGACTTCGATTCCGCGGGCCGCGACGCCCTGGTCAGCAAGGTTGTCGACTGGGCGTACCAAAACGGTTACTACGCGGCCGAACCCTCCAAGGCCACGATCGCGACCTTCGCCCGGAACTGGCGGTTCGACGGCGACGGGAAGAAGGGGACCCCCGACCTGTCGGTGAAGGTCGCCTACGGCG
>JAUYKX010000069.1 GCA_030699055.1 Candidatus Nanopelagicales bacterium | reverse complement strand
GCTGATGTCCGCCAGGACCACCTTCACGTTCTTGTTCAAGCAGGTGGCCTCCAACCCGGACAACTCGACTGACTCCACCTGGTAGCCGGGGACGGAGGCGTTGTAAGCGATGTCCCAGGTGGGAGTGATGGTCGTCGACTGGCAGTCGGCCGACAACGAAGCCGACCCCAACTGACCTTGGTCCGCTCCGAAATTGGCGGCCAGGGCCGCTCCGGCCCCGGCCAGGGCAGCTACTCCCAGAGCCAGTCCGATGGCTCCCGCTCGCGTTCTGGGTTTGATCACCGGTCGGTCCTATTCGTAGAGCGCGACGATGATCTGGCTGATGAGCTTGGAGTTTTGGGCGCTGAACGACCAGGTGATGACGCCCCCGGAAACCACGGCGGTCCCGCTTCCCGACACCAACGCGGCCCCGGTGGCATCGGCCAGCGTGTACTTGTAGTTCTGGCCGTTGCAGGCCGCGTTCACTTCGGTCAGCTTGACGGTGACGACGTTGTAGGTGCTGCTCGTGACCGTGGCGTTGCCGGAGAAGACCGGACTGGTGGCGCCATTGTCCCAACTCACACCGATGCCGTCGGAATCACAACTCGCGACGACCGTCGCGGTGACCCCCACCGGCGCCGCTGTCGAGGATCCGAGCGAGGCCGCCTGGGCCACAGTCACCCCTGAGATGACCACCCCCAGTCCGAATGCGGCCAGGACATGCCGGAACGCCCAGCGGTGTCCAGCCATCACACATCTCCCTCGGTAACTGGTCTTGGTCCCCGGCTTCCCGATTCCAGAATCCTGTTCCCAGTTTGACGTAACCGTTCATCAGTAGCACAAAATGACTGTTCGCACAATGGCTCGAAGTTGGCTGCCGCTGGCGGACGGCGGCTGGTGGACGGTCAGGCAGTGTTGATATTGGTGATGAAGTTGTCGTACCGGGCGACGCTGGCGTTGTAGGAGATCAATCCCGCGTACTTGCCGTTTGCCGTGCCCAGGTCGCAGCTCGAGGTGATCGAGTTCGATCCCCAGGAAATCGTGGCGGTGGCGGCCGAACCGGAGGACGGCTCGTACACCATCGAGATCAAAATGGGGGTCGGTGGTGTACCGGTGAGATTGATCGGGGACACCGTGCAGTCCGATGAGGAGGTGGCCGAATCCTGCCGCGCGAAGCTGAACTCGGCGTTGCTGCCGTTCCACCAGAGGCGGGCCGCCAGGCCGGCCGAGCCGGTGGCGTTGGCGCCCATCATCAAGCCAACCTGGGTGTTGGTGCCCGATCCGGTAGTCCCGCTAACGTTGAAGATCTTGACGTCAAGTCGACTGGCCCTCGTGAGCCAGGGAACCAGGGCGACCGAGTCGCTCGATCCGCCCGCGTTGCGCTGTACCTTCTGGCCGGCGATGGTCCAGTCGTTGCTCGATGATCCCGCCGTCAGGGTCGTCCAGTCCGGCCCAGGTACGGCGGTCCAGTTGGTCCCGTACGAGCTGTACTGCGTCGTTCGCCCCTGGATCGAGGTTCCGCCTGTGCCCGAAAAAAGATCCCTGACCCGGGACACCACGGTGAGGGTGGCCGAGTTCTGCTTCAGTCCCGGTGGCTGGGCCAACGGCACCTCCGAGGAGCTGGCCCGGTTCACGCCGAATACCGCGAAGGCCACGGCCATCGCGACCACCGGTATCTGCCACCGGCGCATCAGGACCTCCAGGTGACGACGAAGACCTGGACCTGGTTGTTCGTCGAGTTCAGGACTTCCAAGTTGGCCCCGTCGGTGAAGGGGGTGATCTCCAGCGGGCCTTTGGGGCCGTTGGGAAGAGTGCCGGTCCACTCCGCGATCAGAGGCAGACTTCCGAGGTTGTCCGCCACCCCCAGCGTGTACGGCTGGCTTCGGCAGGCCTGTTCAACCGTGCCGATATTGATCACGTTGACTCCGACGAGTCGGTACTCGCCGTTCTGGTACTTGGTGAGAGTTATAACGGGTTTCGGTCCCCCTGCGGTGCAATATCCCAAAATGGCAACCGAACCGGCCTCGAGTTTGCCTTCGGTTGTGCCGATCTCCTCCGCTCGCGCCGAGCCCGCCAAGACCACCGCCACCGTCGCGGTGGTCAGCAGAGCGACGGCTCCGCGGCGCGCGAATCCATAGCGCGACGGGCCGTCCATCCGTTGACGCATGGGTCGATCTTAGTTGATCCGCTGTCCCGGGACCAGGCCCCGACGAGCGGCTGGACTACCAGCCGCGGGCTCGCCAGGTGGACAGCGCGGGACGTTCGACGCCGAGGGTGGTGTCGGCGCCGTGGCCCGGGTAGACCCAGGCGCCGTCGGGCAGTCGGTCGAAGATCTGCGAAGTCACCCCGTCGAGCAGTGACCGAAAGGCATTCGGGTCGCCCCAGGTATTGCCCACCCCATCGGGGAACAGGGCATCTCCACTGAAGACGTGGGTCGAGCCGTCGACATCGCGGTGAATCAGGGCCAGGGAGCCGGGAGAATGGCCGACCAGATGTACCGCCTCGAGCTCCACCTCGCCCACGGGGACCCGGTCGCCGCCGTCCACGAGCCGGTCGGTCGGGACGCCGATCATTTCGGCGTCGGCCGGATGGGCCAGGGTCTCGGCCCCGGTGGCCTGTTTGATCGCGGCCAGCGCTCCCCAGTGATCGTGGTGCCCGTGCGTGGTGAGAATCCGGTCGATTCGACCTCCGGTCATCTCCAGGATTCGATCCGGTTCGGCAGCAGCATCGATCAGGAGAGTGCCGCCGGTTCGTCGGCACCGCAGCAGGTAGCAGTTGTTGCCGAGCGGGCCCACCGTCAGCTTGGTGATCTCCAACTGTTTGGTGAGCCGGGTTTGCGCCGGACCGCCAGCCACTGTGTTGCCGTCATAGCTTCCGGGTTGGGCATTCATGCGCCCACGGTAACCGTTCGGACCCAGCTTCCCGGCTTCCTCGCAACCCGGCTTCCCGGCATTGCTGACCCGCGCTCTTCGGGAGATGTCGTTGCCTTCGGTCAACAGCGACCGCTTCGTGTCTTGTTTTTCTTTGGGTTTGGTGGTGTGGATAACCGGGTTTTCGGTGTCGGTGAATACCGGTAGAATCGAACACATGTTCGACACACGGGGAAGTTTTGATACCGGGGGCGGGTCGGGGTTGGATCCCGTGCCGTCACCGTCGCTGCCACCGCCGCCGCCGCAGCCTTCGCCGCCACTGCAACCGTCGCCGCCGCAGCCTTCGCCTTCGCCGCCGGGGTCACCGTCGCCGTCTTCTGCGTTGTTGTTGCCTCCGGGGCCGGGGTTGACGTGGACGGGTTGGATCTGGACGATCGGATCGATTTGTTGCGGGCCTGGTCGAGGTTGGAGTCGTGGGTGTGCGCGGGTAAGGCCCGGGCTGTGGCCCGGGTCTCCGACGCCGCTGCCGACGCCGGTGCTGATGCGGGCGGGCGGGGGATTGATGCCGGGGCGGAGTTGGTGGCCACGGCTTTGCGGGTCAGTCCGGGTTCGGCGCAGTCTCAGGTGGGGTGGGCGCGGGTTTTGACCGAGTCGTGCCCGGCCACCCTGAACGCTTTGAGTGAGGGGGTGATCTCACCGAAGGCCGCTCACGTGATCTGTGAGGAAACCGTCGACCTCGATGACGAATCCGTCGCCCAGGTCGAGCAGTGCGTTCTGACCCGGGCCGGGGAACAAACCCCTCAGCAGTTACGTCGCGGTGTGCGTCGGGCGGTTGCCCGGTTGGCCGGTGAGCAGCAGCTCACCCGGTGCGCGCAGGAGGTGGCGGACCGGTCGGTGACTTTGATTCCCGCCCCGTACTCGATGGCGATTTTGCAGGCGTATCTGCCCGCCCAAGAGGCGCAGTCGTTGTATTCGGTGTTGACCGAAATGGCGTCTGCGGCGAAGGACCGTGATCGGCAACTGGTTCGGGCTGAGGGCCGGGCGGCGGGTCCGCGGGTGCCGATGCGGGTGCCGATGCGGGGCTGGCTCCGTTGGGTGCGTATCGGGCGGATGCGCTCATCAGCCTGGGTGCCCTGGCGGGGCAGGGGTTGGCTGATGCCGGGGTTGACCCGGCCCGTTGGCAGGCCCACATCGTACTTGATCTTCCCACTGCCCTGGGTTTGGCGAACAACCCAGGTGAGCTGGCCGGTTACGGGCCGATTCCCGGACCCGTTGCCCGGCAACTGGCGGTCGAGGCCACGTGGACTAAATGGGTCACCGAGGAAGGCGGGGGCAAACTGGTCGACACCGGTCGGCTCCGGTACACGCCCGGCCCGGGTTTGCGCGAGTTCATCGTGTCCCGAGATCAGCGTTGCCGGTTCCCCGGCTGCGAGCAACCAGCCCGCCGATGCGACATCGACCACGCCAAACCCTGGGACCAGGGTGGGCAAACCAGTCGGGAGAACCTCGGGGCCCTGTGCCGGCGCCACCACCGGATCAAAACCCACACGGATTGGTCGATCACCGAATCGGGGGCCGACGGGTCATGCACCTGGAAAACCCCCACCGGCGAAACAATCCGAGTCGAACCCGAACACCCACTCAGCAGCCCGAAGACCATCCCGAAACCACCAGACCCACCAGAACCCGACCCACCATTCTGACCAACACCCAACCCGACAAACCCGCGCCACCCGCTCACCCCGTCACGTCATCCCCTCACGCCACAGCCACAAAACAGTGATCAACCGCCGATACGGGCTTGGCGACCAGCGATGGTTCCACTCAATCCTTAGCGTCAGTTTCGGCCGGGACGGGCGCGCGGGTTCAATGCGACTTGGCCCAGGGAAAGCGCCTGTTCCGGCTGACGGTCAAATGCCTGCCCGTCTGGAATCGTCAACACGTGCGTCGATCGAGCCCCGAACTTCAGCGCGCAGCGCGACGCGAACTGATCCAACTCAAGAGCGCCACGGCTCTTGCCGACCTGTGGGTACCGCCAGGTAGAAGACTTGAGGCTCTCACCGGCAATCGCAAGGGCCAACACAGCATTCGCATCAACGACCAATAGCGCGTCGGCGCCGTCAACACCGGTCGAGCGCAACCCAGGGCCGCCCAACCCGCAGGTCTTGCGTACCCTCGCCGGGTGAGCGAAACAGACCAAGGGCGCGCCGGGGCGGGCGCGGGCGAAACCGGGGCGGCAGGTTCCCGGACCCATCGGATCGGCGTGATTCCCGGCGATGGCATCGGCATTGAGGTCACGGCCGAGGCGCTGAAGGTGCTGCGGGCCGTGGGCGAAGTCGAGGGCCTGGATTTCCGCCTGACCGAATATGACTTGGGGGCGCGGCAGTATCTGGCCTCGGGAGAGGCCCTGCCGGATCAAGTGATGGCCGAACTGCGAGGCCATGAC
>JAUYKX010000068.1 GCA_030699055.1 Candidatus Nanopelagicales bacterium | reverse complement strand
GCCGGCATCAGAGTGAGCATTTCGGGACAACTGAGTGGAGGCTGGCAGGAAGCTACTCGCCAGGCGATCGAGGAATGGACTGCCATCACAGGTTCGCGGGTCGAGTTCGTTGAGAGTGGACCAGCGCAGATCACCGTCACGTCGGCGTGTTGTCTAGGAGGGGCAGTGGCCATAGCAAGTTTCCCGAGCAACGGCCAGCCGGGTCCAACGATTCAAGTCAGCACCGCTTACGAGAGCTACACCGCGAGTGAAAAGCTATTCGTCATGGCGCATGAGTTCGGCCATACGATCGGATTCAGGCATACCAATTGGAATGTCACCACCGAAGATTGCGGAGCTGAGCCCGAAAATCCGTACGGCGCCATTATCGTCGGGAACACGCCGGCGACAGATGCTTTGTCCGTCATGAACAAATGCAGCGGTGGAACGGAGTGGAGCGGCTTTAGTTTCTGGGATGTCGAGGCGGCAAGGGTTCTTTACAACAACTCCCCCACGTTGTCACTCACGGTACCGCCAAACAATGACCGTCTGCTAACGTGGACCAGCGTCGATGGGGCTTCGAATTACTGGGTGCAGGCGACTTATCGGCGCTGTTGGGATGACTATGAATTCGGATACATGTGCGACCCCGATTGGAATGAATGGCACAACGTCTACTCGCTCCAGTACACAGACACCACTGTATGCGAGTACAATCAGTGGGGTTACCCGGGGGAGCAGTCGTGGGTGGAGTATCGAGTGTTTCCCCGATTCCAGGGAGGCGATGGATTCCTCGCAAGCAATACAACAGCGGAGACGCCCGACGTTCAGCCCTGTTGGTGGCTCTTCTGAAAGGTCCCCTGCTCTGCGAGCTGAACGCACTAGATAAGAGGGCGGAGGCATAGGCCTCCGCTCTCGCTGTGTGGGTGTCCGGCATTCCGACGTGTGGCGCTAGCGAGGCTGACCGCTCTCTCGTTCGGGTGGCGTCCTGCCGCCCGCAGGACGCCCAACATCATCGTGGGTGTCGCGGCCGTGTATCTGTTGCGGAAAGCGCAGACCTAGCGTCCTTGACGGGCCCTTGCACGGGGTCCAGTTTCTGTCAAGTCCGATGCGTATCCCTGCACGTAGTTCGTTCTCGCCACAAAGAGGTCCACCCATGCGCTGGATCGTTCGTACGTCGCGCGCCGCATTCGCGGCCGCGGCCCTCGCGGTGTTCTTCACCGGATCGGCTTTCGCCCAGGGCGTGACGACCGGCGCCATCACTGGAACCGTCACCGACCCACAAGGACAGCCGGTCCCCCTTGCGGACGTGCGCGTCGTGAACCGCAGCACGGGGTTCTCGACAGGAACGCGGACCCGGCCCAACGGGCTGTATCTCGTGCAGGGGCTCGAAGTGGGCGGGCCGTACACCGTCACGATCCGGGCGATCGGCTTCCAACCGTTCACACGGGATGGCGTGGACGTACGGTTGTCGGAGGCGACGCGGGTCGATGCCCGGCTCGCCGCGCAGGCGGTGGAGCTGGCGGCGGTGACGATTGCAGGCGAGCGCACTGCGGACTTCTCGCCCACGCGGCAGGGCGTCGGCGTACAGATCTCCGATACGCTGGTCAACCGCGTGCCGACATTCAGCCGTGACTTCGTGGACCAGCTGAAACTTGCGCCGCAGGTGGTGTATCCGGCGAGCGGGGCGGCGAGCGGCGGGGGCGCGTACAACCGGTTCAACACGATCACCGTCGACGGCGCGAATCAGAGCGAGCGCTTCAACCTCGGTTCCACCGGTGGGGTGCCGGGCGGCAGCGCCGGCGGGAAGATCGTGTCGCTCGACGCGGTCAAGGAATTCCGCGTGGTGTTCACGCCGAGCGACGTGCGGCAGGGCAACTTTGCCGGGATGTTGGTCAACGCGGTCACGCGGGGCGGCACGAACGAGTTTCACGGCGGGGCCCTCTACACATATCGCAGCAACGAAGATGTGATCGGACTGGATCTTGTAGGCGAGGATCTCCGCGCGGCGCAGTTCGACGTCAAGCAGTACGGGTTCCACATCGGCGGGCCGATCATCAAGGACCGGCTGCACTTCTTCATCGCGCCCGAGTGGCAGCAGCGCGCGACGCCGGCGGGCGGTCCCTACTACATCGGGACACAGGCGTCTCCGCTCGACCCGGTGGTTCCCCTCGACAGTCTGCGTCGCATCGACAGCATCATGGCGACCGACTACGGCTTCAACGTGGGCGATGTCGGGCCGCTCGACAACGAGACACCCCTCGTGAACCTGTTTGGGCGTCTGGACTTCCAGATTTCGCCCGTGCACCGCGTCGTGTTGCGCCAGATCACCAACAAAGCGGACCAGGACGAGTTCTCCCGCGGCGTCCAGACGATCAACACGTCGCCGCTCGTGCAGAACCGGGGATTCCGCTTCGGGTCGAACGCCTTCTCTCGTGTCGCGCGGAACAACTCGACGACGGCCCAGCTCTACTCCAACTTCCCGAACGGCATCTCCAACGAACTGATCATCGGCTACAGCACGATCAAGGATGAGCGCTTCGTCCCCGTCCAGGCACCTGAGGTCAGCGTCGGCGTGAACGTCAGCGGGCTGAACCGGGCGGTGACCTTTGGAACGGAGCAATTCTCCCCCAACAACCTCCTCGATCAGGACATTTTCGAGGTGGTGAACAACCTCACGATTCCGATGGGCGCGCACACGATCACGGTGGGCGGCAGACTGGATCACACGCATATCTTCAACAACTTCGCGCAGGGCTCGTTCGGCGTGTACAAGTTCCTGAATACCGACAGCCTGATCGCCGGGCGTCCGGCGGGCTACGCGGTCGGCTATGCGAACAGCCAGAACCCCGCGGACATCCCCGCAGACTTCCGGGTCCGGGTGCTGAGTCTGTACGCGCAGGATCAGTGGGCGGTCACCGACCGGCTGACGATCACCGCCGGCCTGCGAGCCGACGTGCCGAGCTTCCTGGATAGCCCGTCGCAGAACGACACTCTGACGCTCGCGCTGGCAGCGGCCGGCCTGCCCGGCGTGCGCACCGACGCGACACCCAAGAGCCGGATCCTGTTCTCCCCGCGCATCGGGTTCAACTTCGATCCGACCGGCGACCGGCAAAACCAGATTCGCGGCAGCATCGGCATCTACACCGGTCCGCCGCCGTACATCCTGCTGGGAAACGCCTACGCGAACACCGGCCTCGGCCTGGTGCGGCTCGCGTGCACCACGCCGGCGACGGTACCGGTGTTCACGCTTGACGTCACGAGCCTTCCGACATCCTGTGCCGGCCAGCCGGCACCGGGACCCGGCC
>JAUYKX010000060.1 GCA_030699055.1 Candidatus Nanopelagicales bacterium | reverse complement strand
CATGTCGGCCGATCCGGTGCCCGCGGAGGATCTGGCCGGGGTGAGCCGCAACGCGCCGCTGACTCGTCCGCGACCGGGTCACGCGGACCTTGCGGGCATGCAGAAGTACGGCTTCGATGATGTCCGGCCGATCCTGGAACGGGCCTCGGCCCGGGAGACGGCGGCCCGGGTGGCGCTCGGCTGCGTGGCCGAGGCGTTTCTGGCCCAGTGCCTCGATGCCCGGGTGGTCAGTCATGTGGTGGCGATCGGGTCGGTCAATGCCGGCGGCATTCCGGCACCTGACGACCTCGAGGCCCTCGATGCGGACCCGGTGCGATGCCTGGATCGCGAGATCGGTGCCGCCATGCTCGCCGAGATCGAGCGGGCTCGCAGTGACGGAGACACCCTGGGCGGCGTAGTCGAGGTCGTGGTTCATGGGCTGCCACCTGGTTTGGGGTCTCACGTTCATTGGGATCGGCGGCTCGATGCGCGGCTCGCGGGCGCGCTCATGAGCATTCAGGCGATCAAGGGCGTCGAATTGGGCGACGGATTCGCTCTGGCTGCCGACAGGGGCTCGGTCGCGCACGACGAGATGGTTCCCGGGCCCGACGGCATCCGACGACTGTCCGGCCGGTCCGGGGGCACGGAGGGCGGCATGTCGACCGGTGAGCTGCTGCGCGTGCGCGCGGCCATGAAGCCGATCGCCACGGTGCCCCGGGCTCTGCGCACCGTCGACGTCGTAACCGGCGAGGAAGCTCGGGCGATCGGTCAGCGTTCCGACACTTGCGCGGTGCCCGCCGCCGCCGTGGTCGCCCAGGCGATGGTCGCCTTGGTGGTGGCCGATGCCGTGATGGAGAAGTTCGGCGGCGACAGCCTGACGGAGACCCGACGAAACGCCAACGCCTACCTCGAGTCGCTGGTCGCGCGATGAGCGCCGACCCGGGGCCGGTTGATGCCGGTCCACCGTTGGTCGTGCTGGTGGGAGCTCCGGGTTCGGGTAAGACCACCGTGGGCCGGTTGCTGGCCGAGCGGATCGGCGCGGCTTTTCGGGACACCGACGCCGATGTCGAACAGGTCGTCGGAAAGACGGTGGCCGACATCTTCATCGACGAGGGGGAGGACTACTTCCGGGCACAGGAACGGGAGGCGGTTCAGCACGCTGTTCGGGAGCACCCCGGCGTGCTCAGTCTGGGCGGCGGGGCGGTGCTGGACCCGGCCACCCGCGAGACACTGGCGCCCTTGTTCGTGGTCTGGCTGAAGGTGTCGGCGTCGACGGCGGCCGGGCGGGTCGGGCTCTCGGCGCCCCGGCCCCTGCTGCTGGGCAATGTTCGCTCCAAACTTGTGGAACTGATGCGGCGGCGGGCCCCCTACTACGAAGAGGTGGCCGAGCTCACAGTGGAAACCGATGACCGGGAACCGGGGGCCGTTGTCGACGAGATCGTCGGCGAACTGGCGCGAGCCGGTGGCCCCGAGACAGCGATGGTCGGCCATGGCGAGTGAACCGACCCGCATCCGGGTAACCGGTGGCGGCGACTACGACGTGATCATTGGCGGCAGCCTGGAGGGGCAGTTGATAGCCGTGCTGCCGTCATCCGCCGCCCGGGTGGTGATCGTGCATACCGAGTCGGTCGCGCCCATCGCCCGGCAGGTGGTGGAAGTGGTCGCGGTGGCGGGAAAAGTGCCGACGGTCATCGAGATTCCCGACGGCGAGGCGGCCAAGACCGTGTTGGTGGCGGCGGCCTGCTGGGACAAGTTGGGGGCGGCCGGATTTACCCGATCGGACCTGGTGATCGGCGTCGGGGGAGGGGCAACGACGGATCTGGCGGGATTCGTCGCGGCGACCTGGCTGCGCGGAGTGGCTTTGGTGCAGGTTCCGACCACGCTGTTGGCCATGGTCGACGCGGCGGTAGGGGGTAAGACCGGAATCAACATCGGCGCGGGCAAGAACCTCGTCGGCTCGTTTCACTCGCCGGTAGCGGTGGTGATCGATCCTTCGGTGCTGGCCACCGTGCCGGTGGTCGACCACGTCACCGGACTGGCCGAGGTGGTCAAGGCCGGCCTGATCCGCGATCCGGTGATTTGCGATCTGATTGAAGCCGATCCCGCGGCAGCCGTCGATCCGGCGTCGGAGTTGACCGTTGAGCTGATCACCCGGTCGGTTCGGGTGAAGGCCGAAGTCGTGTCGGATGACTTCCGGGAGGCTGGAGGTCTGGGGGAGGCCGCCGGTTCCGTCGCCGCGATGGGGCGTTCATCGGTGGGGCGGGAGATGCTCAACTACGGCCACACCCTGGCTCATGCGATCGAGCGGGCTGAGGGGTACCGCATCCGTCACGGCTCGGCGGTGAGCATCGGGATGGTCTTCGCCGCCGAGTTGGCCGGGTTGACCGGGCATTTGGGCGAGGCGGAGGTGGTCCGTCATCGTCGGTTGCTGACCAGCCTGGGGCTTCCGGTCGAATACCGGCAGGATCGGTGGCCCGAACTGCTCGAATCGATGCGATTGGACAAGAAGACGCGCGCGCATACGCTTCGGTTCGTCATTCTTGACGGAATCGGCCGGCCGGTCATCCTGACCGATCCGCCTGCCGAGATCCTGGAGACCGCGTTCCGTCGACTCGTCCTCACAACTGGTGCATGATCGACGGGCAGGGGTGCCAGGTGAGCGCGAAGGAGTCGCAAGTGTTGAAGCGAGTAATGGTGATCAATGGACCCAATCTGGGTCGTCTGGGTCGACGTGAGCCCGAGATCTACGGGACGACGACCCACGAAGAACTCGCGCTCATCTGTCGACAGGCGGCGGCCAGTCTCGGGTGGGAGGCCGATGTCAGGCAGAGCGACTCCGAAGCGGAACTGATCGGGTGGTTGCACGAGGCGGCCGACTCCGGGATGCCGGTGGTGTTGAACGCGGCGGCATTCACGCACTACTCCCTGGCTCTCGGTGACGCCTGTGCTCAGCTGACTGCGCCACTGATCGAGGTTCACCTGAGCAATCCCGCCGCCCGCGAGGAGTTCCGACACTTATCGGTGGTTTCCCGCTATGCGGCTGGGGTTATCAGCGGGTTCGGCGTCGGTTCGTACCTGTTGGCCCTGCGGGCCTTGGCCGGGCTGGTGGCCTGAATGTCGCCGCCCACGGGATTCGAGCACGCCGCCGATCTGCCCGCCGATCGTCTGCCGGCTCGCCGCGAGCGGCTGCTGAGGTCGGCTGCGGACGAGGCGGGTGTCGGAAGCCTGCTGGTGACCGGCCAGGCGAACGTACGCTGGTTGACCGGACTTGACAGCTCGAACGCAGTGGCACTGTTGTTGCCCGATCGCACCGTGTTGGCCACCGACGCCCGTTACGAGGCTCCGGCCCTGCTGCTAGGTGACGATCTGGAGGTCGTGATTGACCGGAGGCCGGCGGTCACCCTGGTTCGTCTGGCTGAGGAATGCGGCCAGCTGACTCTGGGATTCGATGAAGAGCAGTTGACGGTGTTTCAACATCGATCGCTGTCGCGGGCCGTCGGAGACGTAATGCCGCTGGTTCCCGTGGGTGATCTCGCCGAGCGCCAACGGGCACGCAAGGCCCCCGAGGAGATTGATCGGATCCGCGCGGCTTGCGAGGTCTCGACCGCCGCGCTGGCGGAACTGGTAGCCGGAGTCCGCCCGGGGGACACCGAACTGGCGATCGCCCGCCGCCTAGAGGTGATCATGGCGGAGCGGGGGGCGGATGATCGGGCGTTTCCGGCCATCGTGGCCGCCGGACCAAACACGGCGGCGGCACATCATCATCCCACTCGGAGAGAAGTGACCCGGGGCGATCTACTGCTGATCGACTTCGGGGCGCAAATCAACGGATACCACTCGGACTGCACCCGAATGTTCGTGGTGGGAGACCAGCCCACCGAGTGGCAGCAGCGGCTGTACGACGTCGTGGACCGGGCGGCGGGTGCCGGGCGGGAGGCCTTGGCCGCAGGGGTGGCGGTGGCATCGGTCGATGAGGCGGCCCGGTCGGTGATCGCCGAGGAGGGTTGGGCGGATGCCTTCGGACATGGAACCGGTCACGGCATCGGCCTGGAGGTACACGAGTCGCCATCTGTGAACGCGACGGCTGGGGGTATGGTCCAGCCAGGTCATGTGGTCACCATCGAGCCGGGCGTGTACCTGCCGGGGCGCGGTGGAGTGCGCATCGAGGACGTGTGCGCGGTGGGGTCCGACGGAATCGAAGTGCTGACTCGGGCACCGCGCGAATTGCTGACAATCGGCTGAGGAGTGAAGTGGCAACCAGTAACGATCTGAAGAACGGAATCATCCTCAAAATCGACGGCCAGCTCTGGGCCGTGGTGGATTTTCAGCACGTCAAGCCGGGCAAGGGCGGGGCGTTCGTTCGCTCGAAGCTCAAGAATGTGCTCAGCGGCAAGGTCGTGGACCGGACGTTCAACGCGGGCGTGAAGGTCGAGACGGCCAATGTTGACAAGCGGTCAATGCAATACCTCTACCGCGACGGCGACAGTTTTGTGTTCATGGACAGCCAGTCGTACGACCAGTTGCCGGTGTCGGAGGCGGTCCTGGGCGATGCCGTCCGGTACCTGCTGGAGAACCAGGAAGCCGTCGTCGCGGTTCACGAGGGCAACCCGATCTACGTGGAGTTGCCGGCCAGCGTCGAGTTGGTCATCGAATACACCGAGCCCGGTCTTCAGGGTGACCGCTCCACCGGTGGTACCAAACCCGCCCGGGTCGAGACCGGCGCAGAGGTGTCGGTCCCGTTGTTCATCAACCAGGGGGAGAAGATCAAAGTTGACACGCGCGACGGCTCCTACCTGGGCCGCGTGACCGGCTGATCCGAAACGAGACGAGTCGATGCCCGCACGAAGCAAGGCCCGAAAACGAGCGCTGGACGTGCTGTTCGAGGCCGAGTTGCGCAGTGCCGAACCACTGGTCGTCCTCGATGAGTTGGTGGTGAGATCACAGCACGAACTCAACCCGTTCACCGGGGAAGTCGTAGCTGGCGTGATGGCCAATCGGGCGCGGATCGATGAGCTGATATCGACCTACTCGCTGGGCTGGACGTTGTCGCGGATGCCCGGAGTGGACCGCAATCTGCTGCGGATCGGGATCTGGGAGTTGCTCTGGGGTGATGCGCCGGACGGCGTGGTCCTGGCTGAAGTGACGCGCATGGCCTCGGAATTGTCGACCGATGAGTCCGGCCCGTTCGTCAACGGGTTGCTCGCCCGGGTCGTCGAGGTTCGCGAGCACCTGGTTCTGGACAAGTAACTGTCGCCTGCTCCGCGCGGTCGACTTGCTGATCGTATCCTCGGTTCAGGGGGGGCGGGGCAGGAAAGGCAGGAGGCGGGAGATGGCACCGGAGACCGGGTTGCACTGCTCGGAATGCGTGATCGAGGAGCCGTTCGTGCCGATGCCCTGGTCTGCCGCGCGCAAATTCGGGTCGGGGCATGCGGCGGCCATTGTCGATCAGGCGGTGCGGGGCGTGCATCGCACGTTGCCCGCCTGGTTGGCGGCGGCAGTCGCGGGTGCGGCGGTACTTCGAGCGACGGGTCGGTCAGTATCCCCGCCGAAGGTCGGCGCTGCCGCAGTATGCGTTCAGGTCGGATGGATCGTCGGGTTCGCGGTGGTCTCGGGGGGAAGGACGGCACTGCGTCTGAATCGCCTTGATGGTCAGGCGATGATCCCGGTCCGGATCAGCTGTCCCGCTGGTGGGCCGGAAGTCAGGGCGTGCGCTCATCACTCGTCGCTGGGCCGCGCGCATTACGTTGACGGCGTTTTCGCGTGGCCGCGCGGCGGCGGGGGAGGTTCGTGGGTATTGCGTCGGTTGCTCGCTTTGGCCGACGAAAATGGGTGGACGCTGACGTTGACGGCGCTGTCACCTCGCACTGCGGCGTCCTACCGGCGGGTCGGTTTCCGGCCCGTGGCGTGGATCTACTTCATGCGAAGGGAACCGGTCGCCGTCGTGCCGGCGGCGGCTCGCGGAGGTGCATCGAGGGCGTTGATGTGGGAGATTTCTCGAGCTTGGTAGGGAAGCCGGGTGGTGCCTTACCCCCCATGTCCGTCGCAATGCCCGAGGAGAAGCCGTGAGCCTGCGAGCCACCAACCTGGACCGACTCGACGGCGGGTCGTTCGACGTTCTGATCATCGGTGGCGGAATCAACGGAGCCGTGAGCGCGGCCGCTCTCGCCTCGGGCGGGGCCAAGGTTGCCGTGGTGGATCGAGGTGACTTCGCGGGATTCACGTCGATGCAATCGTCCAACCTGGTCTGGGGTGGCTTCAAGTACCTGGAGAACTACGAGATCGGCCTGGTCCGCCACCTGTGCATGTCGCGAAACCACCTGCTGAAGTCCTATCCGGCCAACCTGAAGGAGATTCGCTTCCTCGCGACCCTGGACCAGCACTCGCCGTATCCGGCTTGGTTCGCCGGGATGGGCGCGCTCGGCTACTGGCTCATCGGCAACGGCGCGACGAAGCCACCGCGGGCGCTGACCCGTCGCCAGATCAAACGGGCTGACGCTGCAATCGACGTCAGCCATGCGCGCGGCGGCATCGAGTATTCGGATGCCTACATCGTGGACAACGACTCGCGGTTCACCTTCGGGTTCGTGCGCTCGGCGCTGAACGTCGGTGCCACGTGCGCCAACTACGTCGAGGTCACTCACGCGGAGCGTCGCGACGGCTGGTGGGAGGCATCGCTGCGCGACACCGACAGCGGCGCCGAGTATTCAGCCCGAGCCAGGGTCTTGATCAACGCGGGAGGTCCGTTCGCCGACGAGCTGAACCGCGAACACGGAATCACGACTCGCCATCGTGTCGTGCTGTCCAAGGGTGTCCACCTGATCGTGCCCCGGATCGCGCGCAGCGAGCGCGTGCTGGCGTTTTTCGATGACACGCAGCGGCTGTTCTACGTCATTCCCATGGGCCTGCGATCCGTCATCGGGACCACCGACGAGCGGGTTGACTCGCCGCACACCGAAGTCACGCCCGAGGACGTCGAGTTTCTGCTGGGCCAGATCAACGCACGGCTGACGCTGTCGACGCCGCTGACAGTCGAGGACGTCATTTCGACGCGTTGCGGTGTGCGTCCCTTGGTGGTCGAGGCGACAGGGCCTTCGGTAGACGCGGTCGACTGGACGGCGCTGTCGCGCAAGCACGCCATCGAATCGGACGCGGGGAAGGGCCACATCACGATCTTCGGCGGCAAACTCACGGACTGTCTGAACATTGGGGCCGAGGTGTGCCGGGAGGCAGCGCGCCTTGGCGTCGGGCTCGAACGCGACCGGCACAACTGGTACGGCGAGCCTCCCGCGGCCACGCGTGACGAGTTCTTCCGTCAGGCCAAGTACATGGGCCTTGACCGCATGCGCCACCACGCGAGTTTCGAGACCCTCTCGACCCGGCTGTGGCGCCGTTACGGCCTGCGGGCTTTCGCGATGCTTGAGTCGATCCGGGACGACCCGTCGATGGCCGACGACGTGGTCGAGGACACCGAGTACGTGCGGGCCGAGTTGTTCCTGTCGGCCAGGACGGAGATGATCACCAAGCTGGACGACTTCCTGCGTCGCCGCTCCAAGATCGCGCTCGTGCGGCGGCACGAGGACATTCGGCACGCGAAAGGGTTGGACGAAGCGTGCGAACTCCTCTTCGGCGCTGATGCCCAACGCCGTCACGCCGAATACTTCGGAGATTCGGACGGGAGCCGGTAAGCCGGGTGTGGGTGCCCGGACCAATCCTCCGGGCAAGGTGCCGATCAAAGTCGATCATGGTGCCCTCGGTGGGAGTCGAACCCACACTGTGACGATTTTGAGTCGCCTTTCTCTGCCGGTTGGAATACGAGGGCCAGCTCGCTCGCGCGTCCTCCGAGGGTGTCCCCCTTGGGCAAGTCGCACGGCGTAGGCCAAATGTACGCAATGGGTACGCGAGGCGCATCCGTAGGCTGGGCACGTGGCCGAAGACCCCGTCATCGAAGTTGTCGTCGCCGACGACGATTCCCTGATCAGGATGGACCTCGTCGAGATGCTTGGCGAACTCGGTTACCGAGTGGTGGGGCAGTGCGGCGATGGCATGAGCGCCGTGAACTTGGTCGACAAATTGCGGCCCGATGTGGCTTTGCTCGATATCAAGATGCCCGGTATGGACGGTTTGACCGCCGCCGA
>JAUYKX010000055.1 GCA_030699055.1 Candidatus Nanopelagicales bacterium | reverse complement strand
GACCGTCGCGGCCGCTGCGGAGGCTGAGAGCCACCGCATGGCCACCCTGGAGGGTCGTGATGCAGGCGATGCCGTGTCGGGTTGCGGCCCGGCGGATCAACGCGCCGTCTCCCCTTCACTGGACCGAGTTTAAGGTTGGCTGCCGCGCGCTCTAGCCAGCTGCGATCTACCGCCGGTGCCTCGGCCTGGTAGAACAACCAGCAAAGCGGCTGACGGTTAGACCCGGGCTTCGCCCCGAGCGGACAGGCCGGCTCGTGACGGGTGCCACCCGCTCGCCAGGCGCTTTCGGAAGCCGGCGACGAGCCGATTGAGATAGTTCGTCTCGATCAGGAATGCGTCGTGGCCTTGGGGTGCTGTCAGCAGGCTGAACTCTGCCTGGGGTAACGCCGCCGCCAAGGCCTGGACTTCTTGGGGCGGGTAGAGGACGTCGGATGAGATTCCAACGACGAGGGCAGGCGTCTCGATGGCGTTCGGATCGATCTGGTAGGTGTCCATGGCGTCGATCAGGGTCAGGTAGCTGTTGGCGTCGAAGCGTTCAACCAGTTTGATCCCTTGACGCCGCAGGTAGGACTGGACCGCGTAGGCGTCGCCGGTGAGTTGGCGTCCGAACTTGGTTTCGAAGTCGTCGGCACTGCGGTAGCTGCACATCGCGATCATGCGTGCGGTGGCGAGGCCGGATGTTGGCGGGCTTGACGGTTGGTATCGGCCGTTGCGGAACCGGTGGTCGCCGGTGATGGCAAAGCGCTGCGCCTCGGAGAGAGCGATTGCCCAGGCCGACTGGGCCGATCCGACACCGATCGGCACGATCGCGTCGACCATCTCCGGATACTTTTCCGCCCAGCCCAGCACCTGCATGCCGCCCAGGGATCCGCCGATCACCAACTCGAGCCGTTCCACACCCAGGTGATCGAACAACAGTTTTTGGAGCCGCACCATGTCGTCGATCGTGACGGAGGGGAAGTCCGGTCCGTACCGGAACCCTCCGGGCGTGGTGGCGCCGGGACCAGTTGTGCCGTAGCAGCCACCGAGGACGTTGGTCGACACGATGAAGCTCCGATCCGGATCGAACGTTCGGCCCGTCCCGAACATGCCGGTCCACCAGGCGTCGGCGTCGGCCGACCCGGTGAGAGCGTGGCAGACCAGGATGGCTGAAGACGCCGGACGCCCCCAAGTGCGGTACGCGACACGGACACCTTCCAGCGTCCCCCCTCCGGCAAGTGGGAACGCTCCGTCGACTTCAAAGAAACGTGTGTTTTCCGAGATCGTGTAGGTCATGTGGCGGTGCTGTGCAGTCCGGCCGCTGTCAACGCCGCCGCAAAGTCGGCCTTGATGTCGTCGATGTGCTCGATCCCAACAGACACCCGGATCAGGTCGTCGGTGACACCGGCACGCAACTGCTCATCGGCATCCAGTTGTTGATGTGTGGTCGATGCCGGGTGGATTACCAGCGTCTTGGCATCGCCGACATTGGCCACGTGTGAGGCAAGCTGCACGCTGTCGATGAACCGCTGCGCGGCTCCGGAACCGCCGCCGATTCCGAAGGCAAGCACACCGCCGTAACCGTTGCGGAGGATTCGGGTGGCATTGTGGTGATACGGATGCTCCGGCAGGCCCGGGTAGTCGACCCAGGTCACCAATTCGTGGGCCTGCAGCCATTTCGCCAGCTCGAAAGCGTTGTCGACGTGGCGTTGCACCCGCAGCGACAGGGTCTCCACACCCTGCAGCAGCAGGAAAGCGTTGAACGGGCTCAACGATGCACCGATGTCGCGAAGACCCTCCACCCTGCAGCGGATGGCAAAGGCAATGTTACCGAAGGGGCCGCCGGGTCCGAACACGTCGGTGAACACGAGCCCGTGGTATCCAGGAGCGGGTTCGGTGAACACGGGGAACCGACCGTTGGACCAGTCGAAGTTTCCCGAATCGACGATCACACCGCCAATAGAGTTGCCGTGACCGCCGATCCACTTGGTTGCCGAAGCCAGAACGATGTCGGCCCCATGATCGATCGGCCGGCACAGGTACCCGGCTGCACCGAACGTGTTGTCGACGACGAGTGGGACACCTGCCTTGTGGGCGACATCGGCGAGAGCGGGCAGATCCGGGATGTTGAACCGGGGATTGCCGATCGTCTCGACATACAGCGCCTTGGTGTTGTCGTCGATCAAGGCGGCAAACGCCTCGGGGTCGTCGCCGTCAACGAACCGGGTGTTGATGCCGAGACGGGGCAGCGTCACCTTGAACTGGTTGTGGGTGCCACCGTAGAGGTAACTGGTCGAGACGATGTTGTCGCCGGCGCCTGCCAACATGCTCACCGCAGTGAACTGGGCCGCCTGACCCGAAGCCGTAGCCACCGCTGCCACCCCTCCCTCAAGGGCGGCAATCCGCTTCTCGAACACGTCGGTAGTCGGGTTCATGATGCGGGTGTAAATGTTGCCGAACTCTTCGAGAGCGAAAAGTCGGGCACCGTGTGCCGAGTCATCGAAAGTGAACGACGTCGTCTGATAGATCGGAACCGCCCGGGCGTTCGTCCCCGGCGCCGGCTCTTGGCCTGCATGAACCTGCAAGGTCTCATATCGGTAGTCGGTGGTCATCTGCTCCTCCAAGCTCTCGCCGAGATCCAGGCTGGGGGAGCGATGCTTACGAAAAGATCCGCTCCCGTTGCCGGTGCGGATCCTCGTTCTGCGTTTGTGGTTGCTTACGCGTCGATATCGCACGGCTCCTGAGATGCCGTACAAAACATTCGCACGTGGACAACAACCTTCATGTGGCAAGCGACCCTATACAACGTGGCGATGCCCGTCAATGCAGGACTGAGAGCCGATCCGGTTGGCCCACCCGCCCCCACTGACGCTTATGCAACCGTGAGAAGAGCGATTCCAGACGCTTTTGCATGACTGAGCCGAGAGATTCTGTACGGACTTCCGAGACGACGTCGCAATATCACGCCGAGACCGCACATGGTGGGATGCATGGTCGCCAACCTCCGACAGCCACGCTTGAAAAGGAGACCACTTGGTGCGTGGAGCGGCCTGGAGGTGTCCGAGGTCGGTGCGATTGAGGCAGCATTGGAGGTGGGCGTTAACTTTTTCGACACCGCCGACGTGTACGGAGATGGACGCTCCGAGGAGCTTCTCGGTCGGGCGATGAAGGGGCGCCGCGATACGTTCGTTGTGGCGACCAAGATCGGTTGGATCGGCTTTGACCGGCAGGTAGATC
>JAUYKX010000129.1 GCA_030699055.1 Candidatus Nanopelagicales bacterium | reverse complement strand
GACGCGTCCGCCGAGCGCACCGACACCCCTGCGCGCTGCCCGGCTAGTTTGCGCCTTCTAACATAGTCGACTCAATACGCGCCCAAGCCAAGTCGACGTCTGTTTACCGAGCCGTTTGTCACTCATTCGGCCGACTGTGATCGGCCAACACCACCGTTTTCAGACACCCGCAACGGATCGCGGCGCGCGAACCAGGTCTCGGGCCACCGCCAGAGAAATCAGCATCAGGCAGATCATGGCCACGCCGAAGTAGGTCAGACCGTCCCGAGCAACCAGCAGGGTGGCGATCGCCGCGACAGCCACGGCGATCCCGGCAGCCACCGACCTTCTTCCGGCCGTGGGATCGACCTCAGAATCCCACCAGGGAATCGGCAGGGTTTCCAACGGCAACAGGAGTCGGAAGAGAACAGCGGTCAGCGCCAGGAACGCGATCATCTGAATCAGGAGCAGAGCGATGAAACCATCCTGCTCAGGAGTGCTGCGATCATGGCCCAGAGCATGACTGACCCCGAACACCACTACCAGGGCCGGAATGTGCCACAGGTACAGCGTCATGGCCCCACCGTTGCCGATGGCGACGAACCACCAGACTCTAGCCCGCCGCGCCCATCTGTCCAGCCACGGAGCAACCGCAACCGCCAACAGGCACAGCACCACACAGTGACCGGCCAACAGCAGGGATGGGGGAACCATGTTGGAGATCTTCTGGCCTTCGATCCCGATCAGGCTCAGTTCGTAGGGGCCCCAGTACACGAGTCCGATGTCGACGACCAGCATGGCCAACGCGCCGGTCACCGCCGAGTCCCGCCGGATCACTCCCCGCCAGTAGCCAACCCCCAGGGCAGCGGGAATCAGCCAGACCCAGAGGAAATTGGAGAAACCCACAATCGAACCGAACCCGGAAATCCGCATCACATCCATCAGCCCGGTTAGCGCGTACAGACCGCCGACCGTCAACCAGAGCTGTCGGGCATCCTCGATTCGGGCCAGCAGCGGCAGGCAGGCCAGCACTGCCAGGTACGCGCCGATGAACCACAACAGCTGCACGCTGAGGGCCATAACCGGGTGTGAGATCTCGGGGGGAATGAACAACCAGATCAGCGGCGTCCCAATCAGGATCCAGAATCCCAGGTAGTAGAACACCGGGCGATACAGCCGTTGGGCCCGGCGGAACAACCATGTGCCCCATGCAGTGCCGCCCGCGCACCCCCGGGCGGATGCAGCCGCACCGGCAAAAAAGAAGAGGGGCAGAACCTGCAGCGCCCAGGTCGCCCCCTGTAGAACGGAGGTGTAGCCGAGCAGGTTTTCCAGGCGAAGGCCGACCTCATCGAAATGAACCAGCAACATCACTCCGTGGCCGAGAACGACGACCAGCAATGACCCGAGTCGGAGTACGTCAATGGACCGATCACGCGTATCCGGGGTTATCTCGGCCATCTCCCGCGGAGTCGGCAGCCTCGCCCGATGGCGCGACGGCCGCCGGCCTTCTGAAGCAACCACCCGAGTCCCGATCCTCCGCAGACGAGTTCAACCACCCCGGGAAGGGGTACCCCGCCCTGCTCCCCCGGCTGGACTCGAACCAGCAACCTGCCGATTAACAGTCGGACGCTCTGCCAATTGAGCTACGGGGGAATGCGCCAGTCCGGCGCTTTCGGCCCGGCGAGACTACCACCTCGGATGCGAAATCAGATGCCGACCGAGTCGCGAAATTGAGCCAGTTCCTGTTCCGCATCACGACGCAGGACCGGGTCACCGTTGTCGGTTCCCTGGTCGAAAACGACATGCCAACTGACTTCCCGGCCGAGCGGCCGGCGTCGGGCGACCAATCTGGCGCCGATCCCACCCACCAGCGAGACACGGCGCTGAACGACGATCGTGGCCTCGATGCGTTCGTGGACATGCGCCGGTACGTTGCCGGGACTGGCGAGACGAAACCGCACCGTCGACTCCCTCATAGGAGCGCCGGGCTCTGCCGACCCGGGCTCCTGCCCCGCCAGGGTCAGAACCGGAGGGTTCCATCGGGCCCACATCACCCGCTCCCAGGCGATGGATTCCATCGGGCCAGCCAGCCCGAGGACCAGGAAGCGCCGGTCCGTCACCACCAGGTAGCCCGTATCGGCCGCGGGCGTTCCATCCACGTCAACCTCGTCGAAATCACGACTAGTCTCGGCCCAGGAGAACAGGCGCTCTCCGGGGGCCAGAGCCTCGCGCACTGCCCGCACGCGAGAGCGGCGGGGTCCGGGTCGGATGGTTCTCATCCGACCCCCACCGCCTGTTCGCGCAAGCCACGCCGATACTCCTCCAAGGCCAGGAGGTCGGCGAACAACGGACCGTAGTCGCTCTCGCGAGTGGGGTCCATGCGTTGCAACCGGGCCTTGACTTCCGAGATCCGCCTGGTGGCGTCAATTTCCAGCAACCGCGCGATGATTCCGGCGCAGTACGCCCTCAAAGATTCGTCTGATTCGCCTGACACCGGTAGCGGATCGACCGCGAACGCCCGCACCCGAGTCCGGACCAGGTCGTCGCCAGCCGCCGCGATCACGCGTTCCACCCATTGTCGTCCGTCAACTGCCGTCGACGGGCCACCGGCAGCCGCGATGGCCCGATACACCTCCAGATGATCGGGCGAACGAAATGCCGGCTCCTCGACCGCGTCATACCAGGCAGCGGAGTGTTGGGGAACCTGAAGCGCACACTTCAGAACCTCGCGCTCGATCCGCGCGACCGGATTCGCACTCTCGGCCTTCCCCCGATCCCCCGCCGATCCCGGGCTCGGCGTGACGGCGCGCTTTCCCGCCGTTCGAACGGCGGAGGTCACCGCAGTGGTTTCCATCCCCAACCATCCGGCCACCAGTCGGGCGTATTCGGGCCGCAGTGAAGCGTCACGGATCGTGGCGATCATCGGCGCCACGGCCTTCAAAGCACCGACTCGACCCTCGGCCGAATCGAGTTGGAACCCCGCCAGCGTCGAGCGGATCGCGAACTCGAAGAGGGGCACCCGGCGAGCCACCAGATCACGCACCGCCTCCGCTCCCCGCAAACGACGCAGGTCACACGGATCCAGGCCATCGGGTTCGATGGCGACGAAAGTCTGAGTAACAAACCGCTGATCCAGGTCGAAAGCCTTCAGCGCCGCCCTTTGGCCCGCGGCATCCCCGTCGAAGGTGAAGATCACCTCACCCCGGGCCTCGTCCTGGTCCATCAGCAGTCGCCGGAGGATCCGCACGTGATCGGCTCCGAAAGCCGTGCCACACGTCGCCACCGCAGTCTCGATCCCCGACAAATGCACCGCCATCACATCGGTGTACCCCTCCACCACCACCGCTTGGCGCTGACGAGCAATTGACTTGCGAGCCAGGTCCACCCCGTAAAGCAACTGGGACTTTCGGTAAATGGGGGTTTCCGGCGTGTTCAGGTATTTGGGACCGTCATCGTCGGGCAGCACTCTGCGCGCCCCGAAACCGATCACATCGCCGGACGCCTCCCTGATCGGCCAGACCAGCCGTCCGCGGAAGCGGTCATATGGCCCACGCTTCCCCGCGACGGCCAATCCCGACGTGAGAATCTCCTGGTCGGCGAATCCGGCCGAGCGCAGGCGGCCCGTCAGCCCATCCCAGCCGGCCGGGGCGAATCCAACTCCGAAATGCTCGGCATCGGCCAGGGTGAAACCCCGCTCGGTAAGAAAATCCCGGCCCGCCTGCGCATCCGGGGATGCCAGGTTCTCGCTATAGAAGGCTGCCGCCAATCGATGAGCTTCGACAAGCCTGGTCCGCTCTCCCTGCTGGCGATTCGGGGCCGCTCCCCCCTCCTCGTACCGCAGCGTGATTCCGACCCGACCAGCCAACTTCTCGACCGCCTCGGCGAAGGTGAGCTGATCGATCTTGCGCACAAAGTCGATCACGTCACCGCCCTCCTGGCAACCGAAGCAGTGCCAGAACCCCTTGCTGGGCGTCACGTGAAAAGAAGGAGTTCGCTCATCGTGGAACGGACACAGCCCCTTGTAGGAGCCACCTCCGGCGGACTTCAGCGCCACGACCTCCCGGATCACATCGTCCACGTGCGCGCGCTCGCGCACCGCGGCGATGTCACTGTCCTGGATCCGGGCCATGTCGGCTCATCCTACGGCGGGGTTTGCCCCGGATCGGCCGATCCGGCAATCAGACACAGATCCGGCGATGCCAGACGATGACCGAGTGATCGGTCAGGGAGGCCACCTGGTCCACCACCGAGCGCAGGCGTTCGTCGTCGCTGGTCGCCGCCGCGAATACCGGACGATGGACGGGATCCAGGTGGCGTCCGTCTTCGGACGACAATCCGGCCACCAGTTCCTGCAGCAGATCACGCTGCCATTGATACGCCCGCTCCGCATCCGGGCGCTGGAAGACATAGAGATCAGCTAGTGCCTTCATCGCCGCTACTTCGC
>JAUYKX010000042.1 GCA_030699055.1 Candidatus Nanopelagicales bacterium | reverse complement strand
ACTGCAGCCCGCCGTCCCCGATCACCGGAACCCCGGCCGGAGCAGCCGCCCGGTTGGCCTCGAAGATCGCCGACACCTGTGGCACTCCCACGCCGGCGACCACCCGGGTCGTGCAGATCGAACCCGGTCCGACCCCGACTTTGATCCCGTCCGCCCCCGCCTCGACCAGTGCTTGCGCACCTTCGAAGGTGGCGACGTTGCCGCCGACGACATCGATGTCGGTATCACGCTTAATCGCCGACACCATCCGCAACACTCCCCGCGAGTGACCGTGGGCCGTGTCAACCACGATCACGTCCACGCCCGCGTCGACGAGCACCCGCGCGCGCTTGTAGGCGTCCTCCCCGACCCCGACGGCCGCCCCCACCATGAGCCGACCATCGTCGTCCTTGGTGGCATCGGGATACTTCTCGGTCTTCAGGTAGTCCTTGACCGTGATCATGCCCCGCAGTCGACCGGCTTCATCGACCAATGGCAGCTTTTCAATCTTGTTTGATCGGAGCAGGGCCAGTGCTTCCTCTCCTGACGTGCCGACGGGCGCGGTCACCAGCGGCATCGGGGTCATGATCTCGCGAACCGACTTGGTCAGGTCCTCCTCGAACCGCATGTCACGGTTGGTGACGATCCCCAACAGCACGCCGGCTTCGTCCACCACCGGCACTCCCGAGATCCGGAATCGCGAGCAGATCCGATCGACATCCGCCAGCGTCTGCTCGGGTCCACACGTTACGGGATCTGTGATCATGCCTGATTCGGAACGCTTCACCAGGTCGACCTGGCCCGCCTGCTCGTCGATCGAGAGGTTCCGATGCAAGATCCCGATACCGCCGATTCGGGCCATGGCGATGGCCATCCGGGCTTCGGTCACCGTGTCCATCGCGCTCGAGACCAGCGGGATGCGCAAGGCCACCCGGCGGGAGAATCGAGTCGAGGTGTCGACCTCGCTGGGGATGATGTCTGACTCATTCGGCAGCAGCAACACATCATCGAAGGTCAAACCCAGGTAGCCGAAAGGGTGCCCGGCATCGGCGGCAGCCAGCCCACCCATCATCTGGCCCTCCGGATCCGGTTCCGCGCTCCGCCAGGTCGGATCAGATCCCATTCGCCACCCCTCCGCGCGAGTCGACATTGTGGCCCGGGCGGAATGGAGCTACCGCCCGGAAACCGGTCGACTCAGGTTAGTGCAGCAGCCCCCACCTGAATCCGAGCGCCACCGCCTGCGCCCGATCGGCGGCGCCGATCTTCCGGAACAATCTGCGGGCGTGAGTCTTGACGGTGTCCTCACTGAGGAACAACTCGCGACCAATATCAGCGTTGGACAGTCCTCGACTCATTCCGTCAAGCACCTGTTGTTCGCGCTCGGTCAACGCCGGCGGCGTACCAGCGGGCCGAAACCTCCCGTAGCGATGACCGGGCACATCCGAGCCCATCGCCATGGTCAAAGTGACCGTCGTGGCGAGTTCCTCTCGGGAAGCATCCTTGGCGATGTAACCGCGCGCACCACTTCCCACGGCGTCAGCGATCCCGTCCACATCCTCACCCATGGTCAGCATGAGCACCGAAGCGTCGGGGTGAGCGGACACCAGGCGTTTGGTGGCCTCCACTCCACCGATGCCGGGCATTCCCACCGACATGAGGATCAAATCCGGCCGTTCCAACGGGTAACGGGCCAACACTTCCTCCCCGCTGCCCGCCGCCGTCACCCGCTCCACGCCTGGAAGGTTGTTCAAAGCCGCCCTCACATTTTCCCGGGCAGCCGGCACATCATCACATACCAGGACTGTGGTCACATTCCCCTCCAAGTCGCGCACTTGCCTCGCTGTCGGCTCAAGAACGAGCTTGAGCCCCACTTGACCGAGCACCGAGAAGTGTTCACCGCTCAGCCCTCGCGGGCATATCGGCAGATAGCTGGCGATACTTGAGGCCCCTGGGCCATGAACCCATCTCGGGTGGATCAGGAGTCGGCCAGCAGACCGGCGATCTCCGGCCGGGAAACCCACGTCGTCGCGATCGCTGCCGGTACATCAGCGACTATCGCGCGGATGGTCCGGGCCGCCTCGGCTCGATCCCCGCGCCGTGACTCATCAGTAGCTGTCGAGCTTCTCGACAGCAACAGCAAGGAGGGCCACAGCAACGGCAACGTGCCGAGGGATCGGGAAAGGGCGACCGCCCGACGCAACTCCGAGACGGCAGCCCGTTCCTCCCCCCGCTCGCCCGATGCGGCCAACGTCATCCGAGCCGCACCCAGGAACAGCAGGCTTTTGGCCACGTGCCGTGGCGCACCCGACGCCTCGGCCCGATCAAGAGCTGTCGTTGCCGCCCGCACCGCCTGTTTCGGATCCCGAGCCGTCAACGCGATCTCGGCCCGCACCCAGTCGGCCCGGACCTCCGTGCGCCAGTCCCAGTGCCCGGCATGACGGGCCATGGCATCCGCGAGCATCTCGCGCGCGCGGGCCACATCGCCCTCCCCAACGGCATCGGCAGCTAAACCGATGCCCGCATCAGTGGGAACAGTCGGATCGCCCTTGGTCATGCTGATTGCCCATTCGTCGAAGCCCCTGGCCTCGCGGTAGAGATTCAGCTGACGATAAATGCTCGCGATGGTCACAGCGGCCAGACCGGCA
>JAUYKX010000126.1 GCA_030699055.1 Candidatus Nanopelagicales bacterium | reverse complement strand
GCGAAGTCCAGGCCGACCGCGTCCAGATACCACTTCATGTTGGCGTAGCGCGGACGGTTCTCGTCCTCGATCCTGACCATGGCCTCGGCGCGAGTGATCTGGCCCTCGCGGATCTGGTTGCTGCGGAAGGTTTCGTGTTCCGAGAAGCCGGCGACTGTATAGTAGACGTAGTTGTAGAATGCCGCCGTCCCGTCGCCGATGCGCCAGGTGGTGTTCGTGTCCGGCGCCTTCTCCCATTCGTACATGGCCAGGCACTGGTCCACGGCCCGCTCTTCCCACGTCCAGTAGTCGAAGATGTGGAAATAGTCGGTCTTGGCGTGGAAGCTGCGGTAATATTCGCCGCTCATCGTGTCCCAGAGGGAACTGTTGAAGTAGCCGGGACTCTCGGCCATCGCCTTTAAACGCAGATACTGATAGCGCATCTGTTTCATGGCACCATTCGTGTAGACCTTGTCTTCCGCGAAGTCCGGCGGAACGCCAAGGAAACCGGACTTGAAGTGGGTGGTCTCCAGCGGATTCACGCCCCAGAGGTTCAGACTGATCCCGGTCTGCCGCTTGATCGTCTCAACATGGCGGAAGAAGTGTTTGTCGCCGGCCATCAGGATGTTGATCATTCCCAAATCCGGCTTCTTCAGCCAAGCTACCAGGTTCATTTTGATGTTCTCGCGCTTCTTGGCGATGTCATCGGCGACGATGATGTTCTCGACACCCATCTCCGCGCACATGCGGCTGATGTTGCGCCGGCCCAGATCGGTGACCATGCCCCAGTCATAGGTGTAGGTGACCGGCTTCATCTTCAGTTCGTTGACGATGAGATGCAGGCCGTAGCAGCTGTCGCGCCCGCCCGAGAAGGGCACCACGCAGTCGTTGCCGTGCGCACGGCGGAACGGCTCGACGAGGTCGAACAGCTCTTCCTTGGGTTTGGGGGCGTTCCGTGGCCGGTAGTTGGTGCAGTAGTTGCAGACGCCCTCTTCGTTGAAGCTGATGTAGGGCATCGTCTCCGGCAGCACGCATTTGGTGCAGCGACGCAGGTTGTGCTTGGGATAGACAAGCAGCTTCTCTTCCGCCGAGGACAGCACCAAGTCAGGGATCAGGTTGGTCTTGCGGCCCACCTTGTTGGAGATCGCGTAAGCGGCGTCGGAAGCTGGCACATCGACGACCCTGCCTTCGTGCTTGATCTGCTCGATGTCGGTGCAACCGATCACCGACAGGGGATGGGCTTCCGAAGCGAAATAGGTCGCCCCGTTCTTCTGGCCGACATAGAGGCTGCCATTGTTGGAGAACAGCACCAGCTTGCCCAGTCGGGGCAGCACCATAGCGCAGGCCACCACGCCTTTGCACAACTCCAGAACCCTGCCCGGAATGCCCTCGACGGCGCCGCCCTGCTCCAGGTGCGCGGCGGCGATGGCCGGGATCACCTCGGTGTCGATCTGCAACTGGCGTACCTTGCCGATCTTGGGCCAAATCTCCTCATGGTTCACGACGATGCCATTGTGGATGACACAGACATCGTCGCGCAGCACGGGCTGGTTGTCGCTCAGGCCGTTGGTGATGAGCCGGCTATGGCCCATGACAAACCGGGCGTCGTAGGGGCGGGATTCCGCCAGTAGGCGCGAGATCCGATAGTCGGCGCGGTGGATGTTGTAGACGCCGCCGCGCAGGAACAGCAGGCCGCTGGACTCCCGTCCGCGCTGCTGCGCATGATAGGTCAGCTGTACTAGGTCATCTTTGGGCCACTCCGAGGGTGAAATGATCCCGAATATTCCGCACATAGTTGCTCTCCGTGATCTCTATCGTGCTGGGCGCCGCCCAGTGGACATTCGGCGCCCACTTCCCGCGGCGGCAGGTCTTTTGTTCAGTGGACGCCGCCGACGCCCAAGCGATTACGATAGAACGCGACCAACGTATTCCCTTCTCGCTCCCAGCTATACCGTTCCTCGACCGCTCGGCGCCCGTTGCGTCCCATGGCTTCCGCCTCGTCGGGATGATCCGCTATCCACTGCATCGCCGCCACTATCGCATCCATGTCCAGCGGATCGACCATCAGCCCACACCCGGCCGAGTCCACGATCTCACGCCAAACGGGAAAATCCGAGGAGATCACCGGCAACCCGGCAGCCATGTACTCGAAGAGTTTTATGGGCAGGGTCACCATCTCATGCTCAACGGGTTTCAGGATGACCAGCCCCGCCCGGCCGTCAGCCAGAACCTGCGCCACGCCTTCGCGCGACAGCCAGCCCTCGAACCGGGTGGACGACCACTCCGGCATTTTCATGGCCTGTTGCCTGGTTTCGGAAACGGCGAAGTCGCCCGCCAGTCTCAGGTGCGCTGAGGGGTGCACATAGGTGACCGCCTTGATCATGGAGAAGATGTTGCGAACCTCGGAGATCGATCCGATGTACGTGAACTCTAGGGGACGGAGACGCATCGGCGTCGGATCCGGTACGTGCAGCTCATCCAGCAGCGGGAAGTTGCGCACCAGGATAGTCTTGCTCGCCGGAAAACGGTCCACGATCACTTGGGTCGGTGCGACCAGCCCGCTGATCAGGCGCGCGCCGATCCACTCCGCAAGACTGACGAAGGGGGGTAACAGGCGCTGCATCACCGGGGGCAGTCCGGGATTGTGTCGAGCCTGGCGAGGCATGTCCTCGTGCACGTCATAGATCACCTTGACGCCGAACAGGCCGAGGAAAATCGCCCAGGGCAGCAGCTCTGGGTCGTGGAAGTGCGCGACTTTCGGCCGGGCCTTGGCCACTGCCCGGACCATTCGCCAGCCGCCCAGCACCATTCTTGGGATACGGCGCAGGCGAGGTCCGGTGTCCACCACGCGATACCCGTGATCTGGATCGATCTCATCCCCGAGCCCATCCTGGACATAAAGCGCCACGTTTCCCGAGAACGCCTTCGCCAGCGAAGCCAGCTCCTTCGAGCGAATGCGCGAGTCGTCACGGGGATGCACGGTGGTGAAGTGGATGATCACGCCACTCTCCGGGCGGGAGCGGGCCGTCTGACACCAGGGGCCGGGAACACCGCCAGCAACGCTAGCAGGAGCAGCAACCCGTGAGTCAGGATCGCCGTGAGCAGATCCGTGGTCGTCAAGATGTTGAACGTCGTGGTCAGACTCACCCCCGTGACCAAGGCGTGGCCAATGCGTCGGCCATGGGCGTTCAGCAAGGCTAGCAGCGCCCCAGAGGCGGCGGCATAGACCGCCACGCCCAGCAGGCCCGCATTGGAGTAACCGCTGCCGATCACCCCGGCGTTTGCCGACATGTCGTTGTCGTAGAAATACTCCGAACCGATAAGGAAGGGTGCCGAGACGCCAAAGGGATTATCGATCGCCCAGGAGAAGATGTGTGACGCCGACCAAAAGTACTTCCCGTTGTCATTAAAGTAGTTGATGTACAGGCTGTCAAGCAATGAGGGCACAAACAACACGCGGCGTGCGAGCAGGGAATTGATGTATCCAGAGTCTGAGGAGTCGACAAAGAGGCGGAGATAGATCAACTCCGTCGCACATAGAAGCGGGATCACCAAGAAGACAATGCCGATCATGTGCGGCGAGCGCATTCTGAGGAATAGTATGTACAACAGCGCCACCGCTGGCGGGGTGAACAGCACGCTCTTGTGGTGGGTCATCCCGAACAGCATGACCGAGCACGCGAAAGCGATTGCCATAAGCCAATAGGCGCGGAACTTGTATGACAGGACTAGCGCAAGTGGCACCAGGACGCTGGCGACGTTGGAATACACGTAGCCAAAAATCGTCGGCAGGTTGGACGCGGCTTCGCGCCGGAACTCATACACCCGCTCGATGTCCAGGTTGAAGGTCGCCATGCCGCCGTAGGCCGCCTGGCTGATCAGCGCGAACAGGATCGCACCGAAAACGATGATCAGGATGTTTTTCGGCTCAAGCGTCGTAATGATCGGGGGCTTAAACTGCAGGGCCGAGAAGAAGGTCAGACTTCCCCAGACGATCAAGAAAGCGACGTAGTGCTCGGCCGGCGCCGATGAGTAGGCCAGAAGGATAATCGCCGGAAGGAAGAAGAGGTAGTGCATGCATGCCAAGGTGGCCGCTCGCGTATCTCGCGTCTGCGACAGCATCGCCGAGGTCGCGACGGTGATGACCACGGATACCGCCAACCCACTCGCCGTGAAGGTCCCACGAAAGCCCATGTACGACCAATGGGAGACGATCTCCGTCAGGTATATCCATGACATGATCGCCACGTAGAGTAGCGAGATCCCGACTTGGCGCATGTTCAGGGTCATGCGCGGCTCATTCGGCTGATGTGCGTGTAGACCAGAACGATCATGCCGAGGTAGAAGGCCGCACCAGAGATCGCGAAGGTCTCGGTGATCCAGCCGGGCGTCAGCTGGGCGGCGGCGACGACCGCGCCAACGCGCAGCACCCCGCCGAATATCTGCAGGCACATTGCGGTGACCAGCTTACCCACGACGTGGAGCACCATCGACACGGGAGAAGCGACAAACTGCAGAATGAACATGGGGGTCAGCCAAGCGACGATGACGCCGGCTCTAGCCCATTCGGCTCCAAAGATCAGTGGGAAAAGCAAGGGGCACGCAACGGCGGCGACCATCAACGGGGGCGCGCCGGT
>JAUYKX010000020.1 GCA_030699055.1 Candidatus Nanopelagicales bacterium | reverse complement strand
GCCGGCGAGCCGGCGAGCGCGTCCGACCTTACTGATATCGCCGAACTGGTGACCGCCTACTTCACCTTGCACCCCGATCCCCGAACCCCGGAGCAACAAGTTTCCTTCGGTACATCGGGGCATCGCGGCAGTTCACTCGACACGGCATTCAACGAGGATCACATCGCCGCGACGACTCAGGCCATCGTCGAGTACCGGCGCCAACGGGGGATCAACGGCCCGCTGTTCATGGGGATGGACACTCACGCCCTGAGCGAGCCCGCGTATGCCACAGCGCTGGAAATCCTGGCTGCCCATGGGGTTGAGGTCCGACTCGATCCGCACGACTCGTTCACCCCAACCCCGGCAGTCAGCCACGCGATCCTGCGGCACAACAACTCGGGCGCACCGGGCACCGCTGACGGAATCGTCATCACCCCGTCCCACAATCCACCTCGCGATGGGGGTTTCAAGTACAACCCTCCTGACGGTGGTCCCGCTGGCACCGATATCACGCGCATCGTCCAGGCCAGAGCGAATGAGTTGCTGGCCGACGGGTTGGCCGGTATTCCTCGACTGCCCTACGTCACCGCCCGTCATTGCGAGACGACCAGAAACTACGACTTCCTGGGCACCTACGTCGACGACCTACCCAACGTGGTGGACATCGATGCGATTCGGCACGCGGGTATCCGGATCGGGGCCGACCCGTTGGGGGGAGCCAGTGTCAACTACTGGGCGGCCATCGCCGAACGGCACCGGCTCGATCTGACCGTCGTGAACCCACTGGTCGATCGCACATTCCGATTCATGACGCTGGACTGGGACGGCAAGATCCGAATGGACTGCTCAAGCCCGAATGCCATGCGCTCGCTGATCAACAACCGGGGTGACTACCAGATCTGCACGGGCAACGACACCGACTCCGATCGCCACGGCATCATCACAGCCGATGCGGGTCTGATGAACCCCAACCACTTCCTGACGGTGGCGATCTCGTACCTGTATCGGCATCGCGACGGCTGGCCCGCCGGTTGCGCGGTCGGCAAAACGGTGGTCAGTTCGTCGATGATTGATCGGGTGGTGGCCGAATTGGGCCGTGACCTGATCGAGGTTCCGGTCGGGTTCAAGTGGTTCGTCCCCGGACTGATCGAAGGCACCATCGGCTTCGGTGGGGAGGAATCGGCCGGGGCCAGCTTCCTACGTCGCAACGGATGCGTCTGGACCACCGACAAAGACGGCATCATCATGGCCCTGCTGGCTTCGGAAATCCTCGCCCGCACCGATCGTTCGCCCAGCGAGCACTATTCGGATCTGACCGAACGTTTCGGCTCACCGGCCTATGCCCGAATCGACGCCCCGGCAACCCGAGCACAAAAGGCAGCCCTGGCCGAACTTCAGCCCGATCAGGTCAAGGCCACCGAACTCGCGGGCGAGCCGATCACGGCAAAGCTCACCCGAGCTCCGGGCAACGACGCCCCAATCGGGGGGCTCAAGGTATGCACCGAGTCGGCTTGGTTCGCCGCTCGCCCGTCGGGGACGGAAGACGTATACAAGATCTACGCCGAATCATTCCGCGGCCCGGAACACCTGTCACAGGTGCAGGACGCCGCCCGCGAGGTGGTCAGTTCTGCGCTCGGCCTGTAGCTACCGGGATCAGGCGGCGTCGATCAGGCTTGACGCGCTGCCAGAAACTGCTCGACAACCGATGAGGAGATGCGGCCTCGTTCGCTGACCGGGACGCCCTCCTCACGGGCCCAAGCCCGCACGGCCGCCGGGTCCACACCCGCGGAGGAACGACGTGCGCCACCTCGACCACCCCTGCGCCGCGAAGCCCGACGCGCGACCTCGAGGTAGCTCGCGAGGGCTTCACGCAATTCAGCCGCGTTCTCCGCGCTCAGGTCGATCTCGTAATCAACACCGTCAAGGGCGAGCAGCACAGTCTCATCAGCCGAGCTTCCATCGAGGTCATCGATCAGAATGGTTTGCGTCCGTCTTGCCATAATTATGCTCCGTTTCGTCAATCCCGTCGACTTCCTCCGGGGGAAAGCTGCCGCGCTATTGTGGCCCGGTTAAGGGCCGAAATTCAATGTTATGCTCATCACAACCTGAGCAGCATACGTGAATTCCCAAGCGTATTGGGTTTGACCCGCTCAATGTCAAGGAACTCGGCAATACCCTCATCGGGTGAGCGCATCAACTCGCCGAATACTTCCCGGGAGACCGGTAAACCCTCTATTTCCCGAAAACCCACCCTACCGAAGAAGCCCGTTTCGAAAGTAAGAACGAATACCCGACGAACGCCAAGGTCACGGGCCCGCTCGAGCAGGGCCAGTAACAATTCCCGGCCAATGCCCTGTCCGACCAGTGCGGGATCGACCGCCAGCGTACGTACCTCAGCCAGGTCCTCCCACATGACGTGAAGTGCGCCGCAGCCGACCACCTCCCGGGTCACCCCACTGTCCCCTTCCGCCTCGCCATCCAGGTGACCCAGCTCCGCGACCAGGAACTCCGGCACCGCCTCGTACAGGGCAACCGTGGCCTTGCTGAGCAACCGCCGGTCGGGCGCGTACAGATCCACAAGTCGGCGAATACGGGGAACATCCGTCGTCCGCGCCAGCCGAACATCGACCACTGGCGAAACCTCCAAATACTCGACATCGTGGGGCTCAGACATTGCGGGAAAACACCAGCCTCAGACCGATCAGCGTCAGATCAGGTTCATGAACCGTGATGGTGCGGGATTCGTCTCGTACGCTGCGGGCCAAACCCCCGGTTGCGATCACTGCCGTCACTTCACTGTCGAGTTCCTCAACGATTCGTTGCACGACGCCGTCCACCTGGCCCGCGAAGCCGAACACCGTTCCCGACTGGAGTGCTTCCACCGTGTTTTTCCCGATAACCGAACGCGGTCGGGTCAGTTCGACCCGCCGAAGTTGCGCCGCTCGCTGGGAGAGCGCCTCGACCGACACCTCGATACCTGCCGCCAATGCACCCCCGAGGAACTCGCCTCGGGCAGACACCACGTCGAAATTTGTCGACGTACCGAAATCCACGACTATGCACGGCCCGCCATAAAGCTCGAACGCAGCCAGCGTATTCATGATGCGATCCGTGCCGACTTCCCTCGGATTATCGGTCAAAACGGCGACACCCGTTCTGATTCCGGGCTCGACCACGACTGCGGGAACGCCCGGGTAGTAACGAACGAGCATCATCCGGAGTTCGCGCAGAACGGCGGGTACCGTCGAGCACAGCGCTATCCCGGTCACTTCCGGCTCGAATTCGAGTAGACCCCGGAAGATCAGCGCAATCTCGTCCGCCGTCACGCGCGGATCCGTCTTGATCCGATACGAACTCACCAGACGATCGGACTCGAACAAACCCAGGCTCGTGTTCGTGTTCCCGACGTCGACCGCTAACAGCACGGACTCATCCTGCCTCACGGCATCAGCTGACCGGGAACCGTGCCCGGCAGCAACTACCGGTTCAGTGCTCGATCGACCCGATCAACCGCAGATCTGCCCCGATGTCCAAGGACGGCGCCGAATGGGTCAGGCGTCCCACCGCGATGAAGTCCACGCCCGTCGCGGCGACCGCCGCGGCATCGGCCAACCGCATTCCTCCGGACGCCTCCAGCTTCACTCGCGACCCGTGGCCCGAGTATTCGGCGGCTATCGCGACCGCTTGACCCAGTTCCTCGACCGAGAAATTGTCCAACAGCACGAGGTCGGCGCCGGCGTCCAGCGCTTCTCGTAGCTGTGTCAGAGTGTCGACCTCGATCTCGACCGGCAGATCGGGAAAACGACGTCGAACGGCACGATAGGCGGCACCGACCCCCCCGGCAGCCAGAACGTGGTTGTCCTTGATCAGCGCCTCATCGAACAATCCCATCCGATGGTTCAGCCCACCGCCGACCTTTACCGCGTACTTGTCGAGGATCCGCAGGCCGGGCAAGGTCTTGCGCGTGTCGCGCACCTGAGTCTTCGTGCCGGCCAGCGCATCCACCCAAGCCCGGGTGACCGTTGCAACGCCCGACAGGTGACACAGCAGGTTCAACGCCGTCCGCTCACCGACCAACAGATCGTGGGTCGCTCCCGTTACCGATAGCACCGAGTCACCGGTCTCGACTTCGTCCCCGTCGGACCGAAGCAATCGACACTCAACCTCCCGCCCACTCCGCGCTGCCGCAACTTCGAAAACAGCCGACGCGACGGGCAAACCGGCGATGATTCCCGGAGCCCGCGCTGCCAATTCCAAGATTCGGATCTGTTCCGGCGAGATGGTGGCGACCGTGGTGACGTCGACTCCGTCGGCCAGGTCCTCGGCGAGAGCGTTATCGATCACCGCCATAACCTGGTCGGGGTTCAGGCCTACCTCCCGCAATCTGCTCGCCGTCCGATCCGAGTTCATGCCAGCACCCTCTCCTTGATCGTCAGTTCGCCGTCGGTCTGACGCGCGACGATACGCACCCGCCAGCGATCATCATTCCGGTCGGGAAAGTCCTCACGCCAATGGGACCCGCGGGTTTCGCATCTGACGGCGGCGACCTCAGCGATGACCCGCGCCACCGCCGCGATATTGGTCGTCTCCCACGCTCCGGTACCGGGCACACCCGATGACCCCCGCGACGACTGGTCCAGAAAACGGTCGACAGAGGCCAACGACTCTGCCGTCCTCAGGACACCCGCGCCAGCCGTCATGGCGTCCTGAATGCCCACTCGGTGAGCCCCGTCAACCAGCCCCCCAAGCCCCCGGGGAGCGACCGGGTCACGACGCGACGGCAATCCGGATGACAGCACCCAGCCAATCCGGTCGGCGAACACCAGACCCTCCAACAAGCTGTTGCTCGCGAGTCGATTCGCCCCGTGAACTCCGGAGCCAGCGCATTCGCCCACGGCAAACAAGCCCGACACGGTCGTCCGACCATTGAGATCCGTCAGGAGACCTCCCGAG
>JAUYKX010000120.1 GCA_030699055.1 Candidatus Nanopelagicales bacterium | reverse complement strand
TCGAAGTCCTGACCTGCACCCCGAACCAATCCCTTTTCTCGCTACGATGCCCGTGACTCGACATTGATTGCCGAGTCACGTTAGCCCACTCTCCGGGGAAGCCGGTCCAAAGCCGGCGCTGACCCGCAACCGTGGACTCGTCCCGCGAAGTCTTCACCGACATCGCGGGACGAGTGAGCCGGAACGCCGGGGTGCGGGCGAGCGGCTCACGCCCGTCGAGGTCTGCGGGGCGGGAGTCCGGGCAACGAGCCGACCAGTCGGTGGATTCCGGATGAGCGCCACGTGATCGCTCAACCGGAGGTATCGAACCATGCGCAACAAGGCCGTGTTTTCCGCCTTTTTCACCCTTTCCCGAACGATCACCGCCGCGCTGGTCGCCGTCGGCGTCATTGTCGGAATATCTCTTCCGGCCGTGTCGGCCGCTCCCTCACCCGCCACCGACGACAAGGCCTACGTCTACTGGTCCTTCTGGACGGCTGACGGATCAGGTTGGTCGCTCAGCCAAATCGGACCGGCTCAGACGCAGCCATCCGATGGCTCAGTCGAGGGATGGCGCTACGGAGCGGGCACGGCCACAGCTGTTTCACAAGCGCCGGTGGTATCGCCCGATTTCAACACTGCTTGCGCGAACACCGCTGCCCAAGATGGACAGATTCGGGTCGCTGTGGTCGTCGATTCGGGTTCGAAGTCCGTTGCGCCGGAAGGTCAACAGCCGCCTGGACCAGTAGTCCGTTGCGCGCAGGTCGCGTCCGGGTCCAACGGTTCGCAGATTCTGTCGTCTGTGATCGCGGTTCGACAGGATGCCGGCGGCATGGTGTGCGGGATCGACGGATATCCAGCGGCCGGGTGCTCGGCCCAGGTCTCGGCCAATGCGCTCAACGCGCCGGAGGAGACTCCCGGAACCCCGCCGGCAACCACTCCGGCCGCTGCCACGTCCGGGTCCAATTGGCTCCCGTTCGCCGGCGGAATCGTGTTGGTCCTAATTCTCATCATCGGTGGAATCATCATCGGTCGGCGGCGCCGTGCCTGAACCGACCGGGGCGGTTCAACAGGGTCTCGACCGCAGCAGGTCATCGGCGAGGATTCCCCGGTACCTGCACCCGGGAGCATGGTGGCTCTGGGCGATCGGCTTGGCCGTTGCCGCCAGCCAGACCACTAACCCGGCGCTGCTCATGCTGATCCTGGTTGTCGTCGGATTCGTGGTCCAGGCCCGCCGGCCCGACGCGCCATGGGCCCGCTCGTTCGGGTTTTTTCTCAAACTGGCCGCACTGGTGGTGGTGATTCGGGTGTTGTTCCAGGTCGTGCTCGGAGAGCCGATCGGGAACCTGGTGATGATCAACTTACCCTCCGTGAAGCTGCCCGACTGGCTTGCCGCGCTCCGGCTCGGAGGCCCGTTCACCGTGGAGTCCCTGGTTTTCGCGTTCTGCAACGGCCTCAGGCTGGCCGTTCTGCTCGCTTGTTTCGGCGCGGCCAACTCCCTGGCCTCCGCCGCGCGTTTACTGAAGGCGATGCCACCTGCGCTCTATGAAATCGGCGTGGCGGTTGTCGTCGCCATGACTTTCGCCCCCCAACTCGTGTCCGACCTGACCCGCATCCGAACCGCCAGAAGGCTGCGCGGGCGACCCACTCGAGGGCTCAGGGGCCTCGCGGGTTCGGCCGCTCCGGTTTTCGACGGTGCTCTTGATCGTGCGGTTTCCCTGGCCGCCACCATGGACGCCCGAGGCTACGGTCGATCCGCGCGGGTCTCCGTCAGGTCCCGCCGACTCAACGCCATCCTGACCCTGGGGGGCATGGTCGGTGTGTGCCTCGGCGTCTTCGGGGTGATGCAGAACCAATGGGCACCCGGGTTCAGCTTGATGCTGCTGGTCGTGGGTTTGCTCGCCGCCATGGCGGGGTTGTGGCTCGGCGGCAAGCGCGCCGTACGAACGCGATATCGGCCTGATCCGTGGCGCACGCCCGAGTGGGCGGTGGCTGGCAGCGGGCTCGCCGCGGGCTGCCTGGTGATCTGGGGAGCATGGAGTCAGCCGGAGGCCATGGCAATTGTCGTCACCCCCCTGTCTTGGCCCGCGCTGCCTCTGATTCCCACCCTGGGCATCCTGCTCGCGTTGATCCCGGCCGTTGTCGCTCCGTCTCCACCGGTCATCGGCAGCAGTTCTCCCTCGTCAGAGCCAACGTCACCCGTTCTCCCGAAAGCCGGGCCGCAATGATCGAGTTCTCCGATGTGACCCTGACCTATACCGCCCGCAAGACTCCGACCCTGCTTGACGTCAATCTGCATGTTCCGGAAGGCGATCTTGCCCTCCTGGTCGGTCGAACCGGCAGCGGCAAGTCGACCCTGCTGCGGTGCATTAACGGCCTCGTTCCCCACTTCACGGGCGGCAGACTCGTTGGAAAAGTCACCGTCGCCGGCCGCGACACCCGGACGAACCCGCCGCGCGAACTCGCCGATGTCGTCGGATTCGTCCAGCAGGACCCGACCAACGGATTCGTCACCGACACGGTGGAAGAGGAACTCGCCTACGGAATGGAAACCATCGGGGTTGCGCCGCAGACGATGCGGCGGCGGGTGGAAGAGGTTCTGGACCTCCTCGGCCTGGCATCGATTCGCCATCGGCCGCTGCTCTCCCTTTCCGGAGGTCAGCGTCAACGAACGGCGATCGGATCAGTCCTCACAACCAATCCCGCGGTCCTGGTGCTGGATGAGCCGACCAGCGCTCTCGATCCCGGAGCCGCCGAGGAGGTGCTCGCCGCTCTTCAGCGGCTCGTCCTCGACCTGGGGATGACCATTGTGCTGGCCGAGCATCGACTCGAACGAGTGATCCAATACGCGGATTCGGTCATCACGGTCGATTCCGACGGTCGCGTAACCATGGGACCACCCGCCGAAATGATGATCGATGCGCCGGTGCAACCGCCGGTGGTCGAGTTGGGTGCCCAGCTTGGTTGGCGACCGCTGCCCCTGTCCGTCCGGGACGCGCGCCGAAGATCTGCCGCGTGGCGGGCTGACTGGTCTGCCCAGCACGCAGCCCACCACGCAGCTCACCACGCAGCCCGGCAAACGGCCCAGCAAGCGGCTCACCCAGAGAAAGCTCTTCCGACTAGGAGTTTCTCCAACCCCTGGAAAATCAAGCGGTCCCCGGACCCCGACGAATCCCCGTCGCTGGCCGAGATACGCGACGTGGTCGTCAGGTACGGGCCGCTGGTCGCGCTCGGCGGGGCGGATCTGACCCTGAAATCGGGCGAGATCGTCGCTTTGATGGGTCGGAACGGCGCAGGAAAGTCAACCCTGCTCAGCTGCCTGGTGGGCCTTATCTCCCCCAACCGCGGGACCGCGCGCATCGGATTGGACAAGGTCGATCCAGCCTCACTGTCAGGTCGCGAGCTTCTTCGCCGCGTGGGGCTGGTCCCCCAACAAGCGGGTGACCTGCTCTACGAGGAGTCAGTGGAAGCGGAGTGCTCCCAATCCGACAAAGACTGCGACGCCGCAGTCGGCACCACCCGGCGGTTGCTGGATCGTTTCTCCCCCGGGGTCGATCCCGAAACCCACCCACGCGACCTTTCCGAGGGCCAGCGCCTGGCACTGGCCTTGTCCATCGTGCTTGCGGCCCAGCCGCCGTTGATCCTGCTCGATGAACCCACCCGCGGGCTCGATTACCCGGGAAAGGCCGCCTTCGCCGCCACCTTGCGCGCTCTGGCTCAGGACGGACACGGTGTCGTCATGGCCACCCATGACGTCGAGTTGGTCGCCGAGGCGGCCAGTCGCGTCGTGATCATTGCCGATGGCGAGGTGGTGGCCGACGGCCCCACGGCCGACGTGGTCGTTTCGTCGCCGATCTTCGCTCCCCAGGTCAGCAAGATCCTGCGGCCGGCACCAATCCTGACTGTCGGGCAGGCCCTGGCCGCCTGGTCTCACCTCCTGGACCCGACGTGAAGTCCGGTTCAGCCGTTCGCCTTGGAGGCCGCAGCACAGCGGCATTGATCTTGACCTCCATCATCGGGATTGCCGCCTTCACCTGGCCCCTTCTGGCCGACCCGGATAGTGCGGCTGTTTCTCATGCTTCCAGTGCACCGTTCCTGTTCGCGGCATTGCTGCCTTTGATGATCGCTCTGGTACTGGCCCAGGTCGCCGATGGCGCGCTCGATGCCAAAGGGGTGGCCATGCTGGGAGTGCTGGCAGCCGTCGGTACCGCCCTCAGACCACTGGGAACCGGCATCGCGGGTTTCGAGCCCATGTTCATCGTGCTCGCCCTCGGTGGTCGGGTTCTCGGTCCCGGTTTCGGGTTCGCGCTCGGTGCCGTCACGATGTTCAGTTCAGCGACCCTCACCGGCGGAGTGGGAACCTGGCTGCCCTTCCAGATGCTCGCCGCAGGCTGGTTCGGCTTCGGGGCTGGCTGCCTGCCCGAGCGGGTTCGCTGCCGAGCAGAAGTGCTCATGCTTGCCGCTTATGGGGCGCTAGCCGCCCTCCTGTACGGACTATTGATGAATCTGTCGTTCTGGCCCTGGGCCATAGGCCTGCCGGAGCGGATCTCCTTTCAGCCCGGGGCCGGGCTCACCGACAATCTCGGACGGTGGATCCTGTTTGATGTGACGACGTCGCTTGGATTCGACATTCCGCGAGCGGTGTTCACCGCTTTATTGATCATCATCGTCGGAGCTCCCGTGCTGCGGTCGGTTCGCCGCGTGACCCGGAGAGCCGCTTTCGGCGTTCAACCCTCCTTCGAGAAAGCATCCCGGTGACCGACACGCGAGCTCGACTCCAACTCGGCGGCCTGGCTCACCTGGCGGAGTTCGCCGACCGCATCGACGCCGACCTGAGCCGTCGAGACGATGACCGGCCCCCTCACCGAATCGTGTCGACGGAGGCTCTGGCCGTCGACACAACGGCCCTTCCCGACATCGTCGGCGAAGTACCGGTACTGACCGCCGGCCCGGAACCGCTTTCCTGGGCGATCAGCTCGACGGCGGTGCTCCTGGGCGCCGAGGTGCCGGAACTGGTTCCGGACATTTTGGACGATGAGGGACGACTCGACCACGGGCATTGGTCTGCCCTCTGCGCCCAGGCCCGCGATCAGGCCGCGGGACTCAGCGAATGGGCATCAATGCCCGAACGCCTGATCGACGAGATCCATGATCGGAACTTCCAAGCCGCCCTCGGCTACTTACGACGTACGGCAGGCTCGGGCCAGACCGTGCTCATAGATGGGCCGGTGCCCGCCGCGGCCGCTTTGATTCTCGGTGCCGCGGCACCGGGCCAAGCCGACCATGTGATTCCGCTGCAGGTGGGATCTAGCGCTCTGGAAACTCGCGTGTGGTCACGGATGGGCATCGAGCCCGTTCTGCCCTGGTCCACACGAGTCACCGATGGATCACTGGCCCCACTAGCACTCACGGCGATCTTCACCGCTCGCGAGTTACTTCGCGGGCTCAGCCGGCGGTCGCCGGGAGCGGATCCCGCCGGGGATCGGAGTCAACAAATGGCGTCGGGACGACCGTCGCTCGACAACCCCGCCCCCTGATGTCAATAGCGACCTCCTCACCGGGTTCAACGGCTGCCGGCAGCATGGCCAGAGCAATCCCCTCGCCGAGGACTGGAGAAAACGTTCCGCTGGTGACCGAACCCGGACCGATCCGTGTGTCGACGACCATTCCCGGGCGAGGCACCCCACGGTCCACGCAACGCAAACCTCGCAGGCGACGATCAATCCCTTTCTCGCGCAAGGCCACCAGTGCCCCGCGACCGCGAAACTCCGACTTGTCCCAGGCAATCGTCCACCCCAGGCCCGCTTCCAAGGGCGTCAAACCCCGGCTCACATCCTGACCATGCAACGGATAGCCCATTTCGGTGCGCAGGACATCGCGCGCACCGAGCCCACAGGCCCTTCCCCCGAAGTCTTCGACCGCCGCCATGACTCGTGACCACCACTGGCGCCCCTGGGCCACCGGGATCATTAGTTCGTAGCCCAATTCGCCGGTGTAGCCGGTGCGAGCGAGCAGGACTTCCTCGCCATCCGGCCCGCAAACCTCGGCAAACCGCAGATAGTCCAGCTCACGAAGTGCGAGGTCCTCCTTGAAACCGACCCCCTTCGAACCGACCACAACCTCCAGCACCGCCCGCGAGCGCGGTCCCTGGACGGCCAGAATCACCGTCTCATCGCCGTCATCGCGAACTTCCACCCGACTCGGCCGCTCGCGCGACAGCCGGTCGACCACTTCGGCCGAGTTGGCCGCATTCGGTATCAGTACCGCACCGTCACCACGTCGGTACACGATCAAGTCATCGATGACGCCACCGTCGTCGTCGCACATCAGCGTGTACTTGGCCGCTCCCGGAGGCAGCTTGGCTATGTCTCCAACCAACACGCTATCCAGCAAATCGACGGTGTCCGGCCCCATGATCGTCAACGTCCCCATGTGCGATACGTCGAACAGGCCCACGCTTTCGCGCACGGCGGCATGTTCGGCGCGCACCCCACCTCCTCGGTAGTCGAGCGGCATGAGCCAACCGCCGAACTCGCCGAGCTTGGCTCCCAGAGCCTGATGTTCGCTGGCCAACGGTCCCGGGCGGGCGGGCGATTCATCGGAGATTTGCACAATCGCGAGGTTATCGAGTCGCTTGAGCAGATCAGCTTCAAGGAGCCCTGATATGACCCGAGGGCCCACACCTGATGACTCGCGGGTACCTGGCTGCGGGTTCGCAGATAGCATCGGCGGATGGCTCAGATCAGGTTGCGCCCCGAAGATCCGGCCGCACTTCGCGTTGACGCGCTCGTTGTCCCCATGAGCCCCGTCGCGCGACAGCAATCTGCCTGCCAGGTAATCGCCGATTGCGGCTTACCCACCGCAGTCCGCCGACGACTCAATCAGCAGCTGGCGTCTTTGGCCGACTGCACCAAGCCCGACGACGCCGTCAAGGTGGCCGGAGTTGCCGGAGTGGCCGCGCCAATGGTCGTCATCGTTTGCATGCCCGAA
>JAUYKX010000017.1 GCA_030699055.1 Candidatus Nanopelagicales bacterium | reverse complement strand
CCCGGCGCACGTCGGCTCGGAGCTGCTTCGCCTGACGCCGCGCCCGGGCCGCCGCCTCGACGGTGTGTGCACTCGCGGTCGCCCAGTGATCGCGCCATTGGGCCGCCGCCGCATCAGCTGCTTCGGCCGCCGCCGCCGCTTCGGCCGCCGCCGCATCAGCTGCTGCGGCAGCCGCCGCCGCTTCGGCCGCCCGGACCTCTGCCTGATCCCATCGATCCATCACGGTCTTTAATCGGTTGCTCAGGAAATTGTCCGGTAGACCAGCCGGATATGACAGGTCTGTTTCCAGTTCGGGATGGTCCGGGGACACAAAGTAGAGATTGAGACCGTCGAAAAGCGTGGCTCGGTATCCGCGGCTGGTCAGCGCCGACTCGAATTCGTCGCGAGTCGATTTCGTGCTGTTGGGTTCCGTGGCTTCGATGACCACCACCCATGGGCGCCACCGTTCCAGGTCACACCCTTCGAGAACGGCTGCTTCCGCGCCCTCTACGTCGATCTTGAGAAAATGTAGCGCGCGGTCGCTCGGCCAGAGTTCCTCAAGAATTTCATCGAGGGTCCGCACCGGCACCGCGATTTCCCGGACCTCGTATCCCCGATTGGCGGCCGAGTGCGCGTGCTCGGGAGCCCCAGTAGATAGGCCCGTACCGTCGCCCAGAACTTCAAAGAGCGTCAGTTCGCCGCACTCGGCGCCAGCGGCACACTCGACGACTACATCGCGGGGGCGCGCGGCCCGCAGAGCTGCGGCTGCGGTTGGCGTGGGCTCCACGTCGATTCCCGCCCAGCCACGCTCGTAGAGCGCCCTGGTCACCGAGTCCGCCGTTGGGTCCGATGCCCCAACATCCACATAGTTCCCAGGAGAGACGTGCCGCAGGGCGCGCCACAACACGACGTCCTCACCGTGCTGGGCGTAGGAGATGAATGTGGGTTCCGGGTCGAAATCGGCGGCGTCGGACACGGACAAACCGCTGTCGTCGGCGATCTTTCTAATCTCCGGCTCGGGGCGGTCTCCAGTCACAGGGGCTCCCAACGGTGGTTGATCAGGGCATTTCCGCTCGAAGAATGGTCGCACGGCAAGAGGTTGTGCAAGGACCCTGCCTCGTGTTGAGTCACTTTGGGTCTCCGCTCTTGCGGAGACCCGGGTAGGCGACTTCCACAGTCTGACCTGTTGGGTTCTGCGCGCGGACCCTTACTGCCCCAGACCCGACCAGGAGCAGCTTGATGTCGGCTTGTCGCGCAATCAGCTTGATGTCGCCCGACGCTGTGCCGTGCCGGGTGTCGATCAGGATCGACGCGGGTCTGGCCGAGGACAGGTATGGCTGCATCGTCCGACCAATTAGGCATGAACACGGTGTCAGGTACTGCGTATTCGGTCGATCCGCGAGGTTCAGAGCGACCCACGCTTGGTCGAGCAGATCATGGACCGACACCAAAATCGGCCCGGGTGCTCGCTCCAATAACGCCTTTGTGTCAGCGTAGTTTTGCTCGCGTCCTCGGGCCGGGTAGGCGTCTTGCATCGTCACGGCTTCGGCGGAGTACCAAGATGCGCCCGAAACGAGGACAACGGTGGCAACAATCGCCCTGATTCGAGGGGTGCGAGCCGCAACGCTGTGGCCGTTCTCGCCGTGGAGACCCGGACTGTCACCCGGCTCTGGGGCCATTCCGCGAACGCTGGTCGCGAGCCTTGCCCAGCCAGCGGCTCCGGCGGCGATGACCAGTACCGCCGCGCATTCAATGAATCGGCGTTGCGTGTATGGGTTGGGGTTGTGCATGCCCCACCACCACCACCCTCCCAAGAGAGACACAACGAGGCCGCCGGCGATGGGCGCCATACCTCGAACTCTGGCTACAGATCCGAGGCCGACTGTGAGGATGAGAAGGAAGCTCAAGCCCAGCCATAGTTGCCAACCCACGGGGGGTATGGATGCGTCCGGCCCGCCGTAATGAGCTGTGCCGAGCAGCCATGAGGCGTAGTTGCTGGCTGGCTCGTCAATGAATGGTGACCGGAATACGGGGTTTGCGCCCCCAACCGTCGACAGCGAACGCGCGGCAACATACAGCGGGTAGGCGGCGAAGACCGCGCAACTGGCGATTACCACCGCAAGTCGGATGACCGCTTGCCGAAGGCCCAAGTGCATGCCCGCCCATGCCCCAGACAAGATCAACGCAATCAAGATTGAGGGAAGCACCTCCCAATAGACTGCGATGGTTGCGCCGAGTGCGAGGCCGGTGAGCGCCAATGAGGCATAACGCGGTTGAGAGTCGTTCGCAGTCACCAGGAACTGCCACCAGAGGGTCAGAAATACCAATGCCAGCGCGATGCCCATCGTGCTCGCGCCGTTCTGGTTAGCAACCTGGATGACGACCATCGGAGCGGCCCCGACGGCGATTCCAGCACAGACCGACGGCAGAACGCGGCGGGTTATCGCGAGCGCCAGGCCAGTTCCCGATGCGCCCACCAGGCCAGCCGATATGGCGGCAACGGCAGGCCACGCCACGTACGCAGACTGGCCAGTCACGGCGAGCAGCGACGAGAAGACCGCTTCGAAACCGAATCGGAGCGGTTTTCCGAATGTGCCCGCAGCAGGTGAGAAAGCGGGGCTGTCCGCGCCGGAATCGAAGTGCTCGCCAACCCGGGGCACATCAGTTGCTGGATGATCGAGAAGCCACGTGGCACCCGATCCAAAGTGGAATGCGTCGTGATTCGAAGTGAAATGAAGCGCGCCGGCGAGAGATCCGTCGGTTAGCCATGGGACTAGGTACATGATCGACACGGCAGCGGCCACAAGTACCGTCGGCAGCGCCATTCGGACTGCGTAAAGCAGGAGGTTTCGTCGAGCAAGCCGAACTATGCCCACGGCACCGACCGCCCCGAGCACGATCAATCCAGCGAGGAGCGAAACCCGTCCCCACGGCAACAGGCTGGCGTACATCACGACGCACACCCAGGCGGCCAACCCCAAGGGCACTGCATGCCAGGCAGTCGAAATCGGACGCCGACCCGCAGAAAAAATACCGATCACGCCGAGGCCAAACGCGAAGCATGCGGCCAAAGCTCCTAACGCGAGCGCCAGCCCGATCACTGGGGCGCTAGCTCCCGCGCAAACCGCCGGTGCAGATCCAAGTACGGATCCAGGGATCGGTTGGCGGAGAAGGCTTTGTTCGCGTTTACCATCACCGCAGCTCGCTCCGGTGGTTGGTCACGCAGTTCTCGCAGCGCCCGAGTCAGACCCGCGACGTCGCCGGGAGAGACGACACGCCCTCCGCCGGTGGTCTCAACGGGTACCCGCACGCCAGGAAGGTCCGAAGCGATCACAGGGACGCCTGACAGAAGCGCTTCGACCTGCACGATTCCGAACGCCTCGAAACTGTTGGTTGACGGTAGAGCAAAGATGTCCAGTGACGCGTAGAAGTCGGCCACCTTGTGCTCCGGAATGTGCCCCAGGAATCGAACTCGTTCATCTCCGTCAGCCGCGCGCATCGCCGATTCCTTTGCAGGACCGCCCGCCAACACCTCGCCTTCGCCCGCAATCAGAAGCCTGTCAGTTGAATCCGCCTGCGTCAGAAACGCATTGATCAGGACGTCGAGGCCCTTCTCCGAGGTAATCCGTCCCATGAAGCCAACGTGCGTACCCGCCGTCTCGCGATACGAGGCGCACCCGCCCGCTCGCGATTTGGTAGGAGGCGGTATTGGTACGAGGCGATCCGTCTCAACCGACTTGAGAATTCTGCTGTGTCGGGCGTAGTCCAACGTGGATGGCACGACGATTGATGCTCGGTTGATCGCAACCCGACTTGACGTGTCGAGCATGCGCCTGATCATTTCGTTCCGGCCGCCCATGCCTTCGGGAGGATCGCATTGGTAGGTCAGGACCAGCGGAGTCGATGGGCACAACAAAGCGATTGCACCCGCCTCGGGCAGTGGCATGTGGAGGTTCAGCATGCGCGATCGCCGCCCCAGCCGCACAGTCGTGGCCAGGAACCGCGGGGAGAGAACGGCGCGGTCCAGGTGGGCTATCACGGGTTCGCGATAGACGAAAACCCCGTTAAGGATCTGGCGGCGAGGAGCGGTGGTCACATGTTGCGAAGTCACGACGGCAACGGACAGCCCTGACCTTGCCGCGAACTCGGCAACATCACGCGCAACGTTCGTCAAGCCGCTCACATATGGCGTGTAGTAACTCAATGCAACCACGAGGTCGTAGCGCTGGTCGGGACTCATCCGCACATCAGAAGTTTGTCCCGAACAGCACGAGCGCAAGCCAGATCATCCCCAGCCCTACGAGCCATCGATCGCTGATCAATCCCTCTGGGCGTTCGGTGCGGGCGTTGAAAGCGTCCATCAAGTACCGCATCAACGCCACAAGTAGCGGTACGACACTGAGTTGCACCAGAACTGGCCGCACCTGAACCACTGCGGCGAAGGCCCACAAGGTGTAGCTCATCACCAATGCAGTGGAAGCGATCGTTAGCACTGCCCTCAGGAAATCGGGGCTGTACTCCTCAAGCACCTGTCTGGTCGTTCCGGCGTGTTTGGCAAGAGACTCGCTCAAGCGCTTACCGCTGACGATTGCTAGAGCCCCCGACGCCGTCACTGTCAGCAGCCAGATGGAGGGCGTGAGAGCAACTGCTGCGGCACCGGCGATCACACGCAACACAAAGCCCGAGGCAACTGCAGCCATTTCTACGACGGCGACTCGTTTGAGGCCGAGGGCGTAAGCGACTTGCAGGCAGACGTATCCGATTACGATCAACAGGACTGGATCCGGAAGCAGCCCGCCGATCATTATCGCCACCAGAGCCAGGAGTCCCGCCGCCACAAGGGCCGCACGTGCGCCCAGTGCTCCTGATGCGATTGGTCGGTACTTCTTGCGCGGGTGCTGTCGGTCCTCGGGCGCGTCGACGGTGTCGTTTACCAAGTAGACCGCTGACGATGCGGCGCAGAACATCACAAGCACGAGCAGCCCGTTCGTCAATGGCGCGCTAGCCGCAGCCAGTCCGGCGCCCACCGGGGCGATGAACACGAGCAGGTTCTTGACCCATTGTGTTGGCCGCATCGCGCGAACGAGCGCGGGTAGACCGCGCTTCAAGACGAGGATCAACCTTTCGTCTCTGCCTTCCTGCGACGCTGCGGACACACCCGGGTCAACCGGTGCGTCCGTCAAGTGCATGCCCATGATCAATTCCCGTTGGTCGTGACGATTCGCCAACTGTACGTCATCGCGAAGGGCATTTCCGGCAGCTCGTGCGGGCGGCGGCGAGGGCCTCGGTCTTGGCCTTGGCACGGTCGAACAGTTGCATTTGGATGACCGTGATCTGCCGGGTCAGCTCGGCCGGGTTGATGCCATCGATCCGGGTGGCCATGGGCGGACCGTGCATCGTGCTGTGAGCACGCCATTACGCGGACCCTCGTCGTCGCACGCAGGATGCCAAAATCGAACGGCGACTCGCGAATCACGCTGCCTGACCCCGGGCACAACACCGCAGCCCCTGGGGGTGAACTAATCGGCAGGGGGACTAGCTGCGCTTGGATCGCCCGAATACC
>JAUYKX010000013.1 GCA_030699055.1 Candidatus Nanopelagicales bacterium | reverse complement strand
GTCGTACTCGGCGATGCTGAACTGGGGTTGGAAGTAGGCCAAGATCTGTCCGCGCTCCACGGCCCGGTGCAGGTCGGGCAATATTTCCAGGCGCTCGCTGGCCCGCTCGCGCATCTCGACATCGAACACCTCGATGCGGTTCCGCCCGCCCTCCTTGGCCCGGTACATGGCGGTATCGGCGTCTCGAAGCAGGTCATCGACTGCTTCGGCGGTCTGGTCCATCGTCCCGTGTCGGATGGCGACCCCGATACTGACGCCGAAATAGAGCTCCTGTTCGCCGATCACCACCGGCGCCGTAATCGCTTCTTTGATCCGTCCGGCAATCTCGGCCACAACCTGCTGGTCGGGCACCTCTTCCATCACGACGACGAATTCGTCGCCCCCGAAACGGGTAACCCAGTCAGAACGTCGGCAACACCTTCGCAACCTTCGGGCGACCGCGACCAGCACCTGGTCGCCGACCGCGTGGCCCAGGGTGTCGTTGATGTCCTTGAAACGGTCCAGGTCGCAGAACAGCACCGCCACCCGGCTACTAGTCCGTGCCGCGCGAGCCAGCGCCTGCTCGAGTCGGTCTCCGAGCATCATGCGATTGGGCAAGTCGGTCAAGCCGTCGTGGGTGGCCCTGTGTGACAGCTGACGCTCCAGGTTCTTGCGCCACGTGATGTCGACCTGGGAGACGATCGCTCCACCGCTCTCGGTGAGCAGAGGAAGCACGTTGGTCGAGTACGCCCGGGTACTCAGTTGCCCGTTCGTGTACTCGTTGAACTCGTAGTCCATCTCGAAGTTGTCCAGGTGGCCGTGGAGCACGGCCTCAATCCCGATCAGGGCTTCGCGTGACCACTTGGTTGGAGCTGCCCGCAGCAACTCCAGGTAGTCGGTTCCGGGGACAGCCTTGGATCCCTGGGCCTCTGCATGATTGAGCCAGGCGGCGTTGGCCGTGGTGATCCGGCCCTCACGGTTGATCAGGGCGGTTCGGTCCGGAAGGGAATCCAGCACGTGCTGGGTGATCTCCGCCCCCGTGTCTACCAGCGACTCTTGCGCCCGCTGTTCGGGTGACCTGATGTCGTCGGATGGTTCGCGCGTTCGGGGGAAAGCACCTTCCGCAACTCGAGTTGCCTCCGGTGACGAGTTCCGCTCCAATGCGCTCACGCCCGACACCTCCCCTGGACATATCGACTGCTTTGGTCGGCCTCTTTACTGTTTAGTGTCTTCGGGAAAGTCGGGCGGCCACCTGGCTTTCGTTCATGCCCACGAGCCTAGTTGGCGGGTTCGAAATACCTGGGGGGTTAACCGCCCATTTGGGCCAAGGGCCCACCCCCGGGGCACATCAACCGCTTACTCAGCTTCGGCCCGGGCCGCCCGGGCAAACGATTCCCGGACCTCGGCCTCGGCGGCTTCCCGGTTGGCCCAACTGGCACCCTCCACCGACTTGCCCGGCTCGAGTTCCTTGTACACCGCGAAGAAATGCTCGATCTCCATCCGGTCGAACTCGGGTACGTGATGGATGTCCCGGATGTGCTCGAGCCGGGGATCGCCGACTGGCAGGCACAGGAGCTTGTCGTCCGGGCCGGCCTCGTCGGTCATTTGGAACATGCCAACTGCCCGACACCTGATCAAGCACCCGGGAAAAGTCGGCTCCTGCACCAGCACCAGGGCGTCGAGGGGGTCTCCGTCGCCACCAAGCGTGTCGTCCACGAACCCGTAATCGTGCGGATAGCGCGTGGCGGTGAACAGCATTCGATCCAGCTTGATCCGCCCCGTCTTGTGATCCAACTCGTACTTGTTTCGACTTCCGGTGGGGATCTCGATCGTGACGTTGAAGTGCATGTCATGTCTCCGATGTCGCAGTGGTCTGGTGCGGGGGTCTGGCGCACGGCCAGTCTGGCGCACGGCCAGTCTGGCGCAGCAATCGCCTTCGTGGCCGGGTGTGATGCTCCGGACGGACAACCACTCTCCCGGCGGACATCGGCTATGACACCGGTGCGGCGCCTGTCGTAGCGTGGTCAATGTGTTCATCGGTGTCCCAACTGAAGTCAAGGACAACGAATACCGCGTCTCGCTGACTCCTGGCGCCGTGCGCCAACTGACCCACGACGGGCATCGGGTGCTGGTGCAGGCCGGAGCAGGCGAAGGAGCGGCTCTGCCCGACGAGGAGTACGTGGCTGCGGGCGCACTGCTCGTTCCCGACGCCCCCGCCGTGTTCTCCGAAGCCGCGATGGTGGTCAAGGTGAAGGAACCCTTGCCGTCCGAGTGGCCACTCCTGCGGCCCGGACAAGTGCTGTTCACCTACCTGCATCTGGCACCGGCACCTGAGCTGACCGCTGCGTTGCTGGCCTCCGGCTGCATCGCCCTGGCCTATGAAACTGTTACCGACAGTGCGGGTCGGCTGCCGCTGCTCGCCCCGATGTCCGAGGTCGCTGGTCGGATGTCCGTCCAGGCTGGTTGCTGGGCGTTGGAGCGACCCAATGGCGGTGCCGGAATCCTCTTGGGCGGGGTGCCCGGGACACCGCCGGCGCGGGTAACAGTTCTCGGCTGTGGGACGGTGGGCACCAACGCGGCCCGCATGGCGGCGGGGCTCGAAGCCGAAGTCACGGTGCTCGACTCCAATCTGGACCGACTCCGGGCACTGGACATGCAGTTCGGTCGAACGGTGACGACGGTCTACGCGAATGTCGACACGATCGAGCAGGCCGTATTGTCAGCCGACCTGGTTATCGGCGCAGCCCTCGTGCCGGGGGCCGAGGCCCCAAAATTGATCACACGGGCCATGGTGAGCGCGATGCGACCGGGTTCGGTAATCGTCGATGTCGCTATCGATCAAGGCGGGTGTGCCGAGACGTCCCATCCCACCACCCACGCCGATCCCGTGTATCAG
>JAUYKX010000009.1 GCA_030699055.1 Candidatus Nanopelagicales bacterium | reverse complement strand
CAGGGCGGCTACGGGCATCCTGATCACATTCAGGCCCACCGGGTGGCCATGTACGGCGCCTTGCTGGCCGGAGCCTCGACGTTTCGCGAGGATCTGGGCGAGGCCTGGAGTGTCTCCAAGATCTACTGGTCGGCATTTCCCCGATCCGTCTTGCGGGCGGGCATAGAGGCGTTGCGAGCGAGCGGTGACGACAGTGATTTTGCCCGGATCGACCCTGACGATCTTCCGTTCGGGGTACACGACGAGTTGATTACGACTGTGATCGACGCGAGCGATTTCGCCGACCGCAAGGCGGAGGCCTTGCGCTGCTATCCGACCCAGGTGGAGACGGAATCCGGCCTGTTCGCGGTGTGGCTCTCCGACCCGGCGGCTTTCGGCACGGAGTACTACCGATTGGCGTACAACTGCGGCGCGAGGTCGGAACAGGGGCCCGGAGCGGGTCGGGTCGAGCGGGAAACCGACCTGTTTTCCGGCCTCTAGTCCGTGGGGAGGTACCTCCCCACGGTTCGCGTACGGGCGCGCCGTTGAGCCGGTTTCGGTTGGGGGCCTGCTTAACATGACGTGCCCCGCCCAGAGGTGTGCCTGCGGACTGCATCGGCTCTCGTGCTCGTAGTCCGCGGCAAGCCGCACCAAATCGACCAGAGATCGGAAGCGTCAGGTGACCCCCACGTCCGAAGTCGAAGTCCGGCCCCCGACCCGGGTGATCGACATCAGGAGAGACTTTGACGCGGGCGATTCCGGGAGGCACGGCCGTGATCAATGGCGGCCGACGCCGCGACAGGTTCGTCTTTTCGCGATTTTCGCCATGTGGTTGGCGGCAGTCCTCGGTACCTGCTGGTTGATGGGGTCCGAACGCGTTCCGGCCGGAACCGTTGTGGCCGGGGTCGACATTGGTGGGCTTGAGCGTGAAGCCGCGATCGATGCCCTGAATCAGACGATGGGTCCGCAGGTGCAACGGCCAATCAAACTGCGAGCCGGCGACAAGGTGGTGCGGGTGGAACCCGCTGATGCCGGATTGGTGTTGGATGCCGAGGCAACCGTCGATCGCCTGCTGACGAGCCGGTGGAAGCCGTGGGATCTGTGGCATCAGTGGTTCGGCGGGGGAGACTTTCACCCCACGCTCAACATTGACGTGAGCCAGGCTTCGAGCGAGCTGCGTCGGGCGACATCGGCGGTTCTCCAGCCGGTCGTGGAGCCGAAGATTGTTTACGACGGGCTGAAACTCGTCGTTCAGCCGGGCAAGGATGGGCTGGCGATCACCGACGAGGCTGTGGCGGCCTTGGCGTCGGGTTTTCCGGGAGGTCGCGGCGCGGTCGAGATTCCGACCGGACAGAGCTCACCTGCGGTTTCCCGGGACCAGGCCTATGAGGTTGCTCGGGGGATCGGTCGTCGGGCGGTTTTCGCGCCCGTCGAGTTGCGTGTTCAGGGCCGAACTTTCTCGGTGCAACCGGGGCAGATTGCCAAAGCGCTTACATTCGAGGTGCGCGACGGCAACCTTGAGCCTCGCGTCAATCCGGCAAAGCTGCGCCCGGCGCTCGCCGGTCAACTGGCTCAGGTCGAGCGCCCGGTGCGCAACGCCACCTGGGATGTCTCCGGCTCGAAACCGGTGCTGGTCCCGAGCCAGGAGGGGCTCGGCATCCGTGATGACGCACTGGCATCGGCGGTGGAGGGCGTGCTGGATCGGGAAGGTTCGGAGCGCGTCGCCGACCTGGAACTGGCCCCGCTGAAGCCCAAACACACTACGGCCGAGGTCGAGAAGCTTGGAATCATCGAGCCCTTGGCCTCCTTCACCCAGGACTTCGACTACGCGGCCTACCGGGTTCAGAACATCGGGTTGGCGGCACGCAAGGTGGACGGAACCCTGCTGAAACCCGGCGAGACCTTCTCGCTCAACGACACGGTGGGTGAGCGCACGGCGGAGGCGGGCTTCACCACCGGCCCGGTGGTCGGGGCCGGTGGGCGATTTCGGGAGGACCTTGGCGGGGGCGTCTCGACAGTGGCCACGACGTTGTGGACGGCAGCGTTCTTCGCTGGTTTGGAACGGGTGGAGCAGGGCGCTCATTTGATCTGGATCTCCCGTTATCGGCCGGGCCTGGAGGCGACGGTCTATTGGGGTTATCTGGATCTCAAGTTCCGCAACGACACCCCCGACGGCGTCCTGATCTCGGCCAAGAGCACCAACACATCGGTCACCGTGACCCTGTGGGGAAAGAAGCAGTACGACCGGATCGAGGCTCGGACCGGGCCCCGGGAAAACGTCAAACCGTTCGCCACCGTCACCGATTCGAGCGATTCCTGCCTGCCCCAATCGGGAGTCGACGGGTTCGACATTGCCGTCGACCGAATCTTCATCCGAGATGGACGGGAAGTGCGCAAGCAGCGATTCAACACGCACTACATTCCCGGGAACGCGGCAATCTGCACCAAGGAGAAGGCCAACGATCCGAAGAGTTCGGCGAGTGCTGTTCGTTGAAGTCCGGACCGCATGTTGGCACCGATCCGGGCCGTGTTGCGCGGCCGGTTACGGAGAGTAGAGTAGTCGGCGTTTCGTGCCCCGGAGTGGTTCCGGGGCCGGGCTTTCCGGGAGTGAACCGTGACCTATGTGATCGCTGAGCCCTGTGTCGACCTGAAGGACAAGGCCTGCGTTGACGAATGCCCCGTGGACTGCATCTACGAGGGCGACCGGATGCTTTACATCCATCCGGACGAATGCGTGGACTGTGGGGCCTGTGAGCCGGTGTGCCCCGTCGAGGCGATCTTCTACGAGGACGACGTTCCGGAAGAGTGGGCCGAGTACACGCCCGCCAACGTCGAGTTCTTCAATGGCATCGGTTCGCCCGGAGGGGCGAGCCGGGTGGGTCTGATTGCGAAGGACGTGCCGCCCGTCACCGGGCTGCCGCCCCAGGCCCACGACGAGTGACGCGCCTGACCGGTACGGCTCGTGCTTGATCTGCCGGACTTTCCTTGGGATGCGCTGACTCCGTTCGCCAAACGAGCTCGGGAGCACCCCGGCGGTTGTTGCGATCTGTCAGTCGGCACCCCGGTCGATCCGGTCCCCGATCTGATCCAGCAAAGGCTGCGATCCGCCTCGGATTCCCCGGGCTATCCGACCGCACAGGGCAGTATCGAGGTCAGGTCGGCGGCCGCTGGCTGGCTCGCCAGACGACTCGGTGTGTTGGGTATGGACCCGAACGACGTGATGTCGGTGATCGGGACCAAGGAACTGGTTGCCTGGCTTCCCCGGATGCTCGGGCTCGGCCCCGGGGATCTGGTCGTCACCCCGGAGCTGGCCTATCCGACCTACGCGATCGGGGCGCAAATCTCCGGCTGCGCCGTGACGGCCGCCGACTCGCTATTGCAACTCGGACCCGCTCGGCCCGCTCTGCTGTGGGTCAATTCGCCTTCCAACCCGACCGGCAAGGTTCTGGGCCGGGAGCACCTGGCGAAGATTGTCGCCTGGGCGCGGGAGCGGGGAGTGGTCGTCGCCAGCGACGAGTGCTACATCGAACTCGGCTGGGATGAACAGCCCGTGTCGATCTTGCATCCGGATGTTTGCGACGGCTCGTTTGCCGGTCTGCTGGCCGTCCATTCCTTGTCGAAGAGATCGAACCTGGCCGGCTACCGATACGGATTTGTGGCCGGGGACCGTTCGTTGGTGCGCGGACTGGTTTCGGTGGCGAAGCACGCGGGGATGATGGTGCCCGCGCCGGTGCAAGCGGCGGCAGCCACCGCCTGGTCCGACGACGAACATGTTCGAGCCCAACGCCGGCGGTATCGCGGCCGGCGGGAGCTGCTGCAAGCCGCACTGGCTGAGGCCGGATTCAGGATTGACGAGTCGGCAGCCGGGTTGTACCTGTGGGTGAGCGCTAACGAGCCGTGCTGGGACACCGTTTCCCGACTGGCCGACCTCGGAATTCTGGTCGCGCCCGGGGATCTTTACGGGCCACGGGGAGCCCGGCATGTCCGAGTGGCCCTCACCGCATCCGACCAACAAGTTCAGATGGCCTGCCAGCGGCTGCTTGGGCGCTTCTGAATCGCTAGCGTTCGGTCATGGCTGATGTGATGATGCGGTCCGCCGGCGGCGACGTGCCCCTGACCCGGACTCCCGCCACCGAAGGCGAAGACGGACTCGATGTATCCGGGCTGCTCCGAGCCGCCGGGGCGGTGGCCCTCGACTACGGGTTCGTCAACACGGCTGCCTGCCGGTCGTCGATCACCTATATCGACGGCGATGCCGGCATCCTGCGGTATCGCGGTATTCCCATCGAGCAACTCGCCGCGGATTCGACCTTCATCGAGGTGTCCTATCTGCTGATTTACGGCGAGCTGCCGACTGCGAATCAGCTGGCCGAGTTCGACGGGAGATTGCGCTCCCACACGATGCTTCACGAAGAGTTGAGGCGGTTTTTCGACGGTTTTCCGTCCGATGCCCATCCGATGTCGGTGCTCTCCAGCGCCGTCAGTGCGCTTTCGACCTTCTACCAGGATTCCCTCGATCCGTTCGACCCCGAACAGGTGGAGATCTCCACGATTCGACTGCTCGCCAAGGTGCCGATCATCGCGGCTTACGCGTACCGGCACGCGCTCGGTCAACCGATGATGTATCCCGACAACTCCCTGGACATCGTGGGCAACTTCCGACGGCTGACTTTCGGCTGGCCCTGCGAGCCGTACGAGGACAATCCGGTGATCGCGCGGGCGCTCGACCAACTGCTGATTCTGCACGCTGACCACGAGCAGAATTGCTCTACGTCGACGGTGCGCATGGTGGGTTCGTCGCACGCAAATCTGTTCGCCTCGATATCGGCTGGAATCAACGCGCTGTTCGGGCCGCTGCATGGAGGGGCCAATCAGGCGGTGCTGGAGATGCTGAGCCGGATTCACGCATCCGGCAACGGCCCCGGTGCCTTCATCGAACGGGTCAAGCGGCGCGAAGACGGTGTTCGGCTGATGGGTTTCGGCCATCGCGTCTACAAGAGCTACGATCCGCGAGCATCGATCATCAAGGCCACTGCCGACGAGGTTTTGACCGCGCTCGACGTGTCTGACCCATTGCTCGACATCGCTCGCGAATTGGAGTCGATTGCGCTGTCCGACGACTACTTCGTGTCGCGGCACCTTTACCCGAACGTCGACTTCTACACCGGGTTGATTTACAAGGCGATGGGCTTTCCGAATCGGATGTTCACCGTGCTGTTCGCCCTGGGTCGCCTGCCGGGCTGGATCGCCCATTGGCGCGAGATGATTATTGATCCGGACACGAAAATCGGCCGGCCGCGACAGGTTTATCAGGGTTACCCCAAACGCGACTACGTGCCGCTGAACGAGCGTCACTGAGCCGTGACCGGAGCTGGGGAGTCCTCGGTAGTCGCGGAGCCGGAATCCGGGGCGCGGCCGCCGCCGGCTGCCTACGACGAGATGTACCGAACCGATGGACAAGTGCGTCCCGGACTCGAGTCACTCCACCGGGTGCTGGCCGACCTGGGTCGCGACGGGTTACGCGAACGCGGACGCCTTCGTGATGCGCATCTGTCGGCGCAGGGCATCACCTTCACCTTGTCCGGCCGCGAACGACCCCTGCCGATGGACCTGGTCCCGCGCGTGGTCAACGCCGCCGAATGGGATCGGGTCGCCGCCGGGGTCAGCCAGAGGATCAGAGCGCTTGAGGCCTTTCTGGCCGATGTCTACGGTCCGGGGGACATCATGCGCGACGGAGTCGTGCCCAAGACCCTGGTCACCAGTTCGCATCATTTTCATCGTTCCGCGCACGGGATCAACCCGCCGAATGGTGTCCGCATTCACGTCTCCGGTGTCGACCTGATCCGAGACGATGCCGGCGTCTTTCACGTGCTGGAGGACAACCTGCGCAATCCGTCGGGGGTCTCCTACGTGCTGGAAAATCGGCGCACCTTGGCTCATGTGCTTCCTGAGGTCTTTGCGGGTTACCAGGTCCAGCCCGTAGCCGAGTACCCGGAACGGCTGTACCGGGCGCTGCGGGCAGCGGCCCCCCGGGATGTCCATGAACCCACCATCGTTGTGCTCACGCCCGGGGTTCACAACGCCGCCCATTTCGAACACGCGTATTTGGCCCGACTCATGGGCGTGGAACTGGTTGAAGGACGCGACTTGTTCTGCCGCGGCGGCTTCGTCTTCATGCGAACCACTCGGGGCGCCGAGCCGGTCCATGTGATCTACCGGCGGATTGATGACGATTTCCTTGACCCGGTGCACTTCCGGCCGGACAGTGTGCTGGGCATCCCGGGGATACTCAACGCCGCCCGGTCCGGCGCGGTGACGCTGGCCAACGGTGTCGGCAACGGTGTGGCCGACGACAAGGCGCTGTACCCCTATGTGCCCAAGCTGATCGAGTACTACCTGGGGGAAAAGGCGATCATCCCCAACGTCCCCACTTACGACCTGCGAGACCCCGATGTCCGCCGCTACGTGCTCGAGCGGCTGGATCGCATGGTGTGCAAGCCCGCTGATGCCTCGGGAGGGTACGGGTTGGTCATCGGCCCCCAGGCCACGGACGAGCAGCTTGTCCAGTCGACGGTGGCGATCGAGGGTGATCCCCGTTCCTGGATCGCCCAGCCGGTGATCAACCTCTCGACGTGTCCGACGGTCGTCGGTTCCGGGCAGCTCGCCGCGCGCCACATTGACCTGCGCCCTTTCGCGGTCAATGACGGGCGACAGGTCTGGGTGATGCCCGGTGGCCTGACCCGGGTGGCGTTGACGGAGGGCAGTCTGGTCGTCAACTCGTCGCAGGGCGGTGGGTCGAAGGACACGTGGGTGCTCGCTGATACTTCCCAAACTGGGTCGTCCGATATCGACCAGGAAGGTGAGGCTGTCGGTTCCGGGTGGTCGGCAGGCCGTGGGCCGCGGGAGCACAGTCGTCCGGTCGGTGGCGGCGGGATGTTCCTGGGCCGCAGTTACCTGCCCCCGATCAGTGTCGATCGACAGGTCCAACAGGCTCGGCAGCAGCAGCAACATC
>JAUYKX010000007.1 GCA_030699055.1 Candidatus Nanopelagicales bacterium | reverse complement strand
TTGGAAGCCGCATTCGGCTACCAGATTGCGAACCGGATGGACATCAGCTTCCGGCCGCGGTCGGGGGATGCGACCAAGGACGTGGCCGAGGTCCGCTCCAAAGTCGCCATGCAGATCGCCGACAACAACCAGTTGCACTGGCGCGAGACCGAGGTATTCGCCGACGGCATGGTGGAGCAGCGCGGGTATTTCGAGGCCCGCATGGACTTCGACGACTCGATTCTCGGCGAGTTTCGGGTCACGGTACTCGACCCCAGGGACGTGATCCCGGACCCGGACGCCAAGAGCTACGACCCGGCCGGCTGGAGCGACGTGATCGTGACGCGCTGGATGACCCTTGACGACATCGAGGGCCTGTACGGGCTGGACGCAAGAGCGAAGGCCGAGGCCGCCGGCTACAGCTCCGACCGTGAGGACTTCGGCGACGACCTGGACGGGGCCAAGCGCAACAAATTCGGCGACGTGAACAACCACGATTCCGCTTACGTCCTCGGCACTGTCCTGCACCTACGAGTAATCGACCGGCAGAAGTGGGTGCGCTCGGTCATGGACGTGTCGGTGAGCCAGGAAGGCGATGTCAGGCCCCTGCATGGCGACGAGACGCCCGAGGTCATGGATGGTCTGGCACAGCAGGGCGCCCACATCACCAAGCGCAGGTCCCGGCGCGTGCGCTGGCAGGTTTCGACCTGTGACGCCCTTCTGCATGACGACTGGAGCCCCTACGACCGTTTCACCGTGATTCCGTACTTCCCGTTCTTCAGGCGTGGAAAGACCCGGGGGATGGTGGACAACGCCATTGGGCCGCAGAAGACGCTGGACAAGGCGATGAGCCAGGCGATCCACATTGTCAATTCGACGGCGAACTCCGGCTGGCAGCTGGAGCAGGGTCAGCTCACCAACATGACCACCGACGACTTGGAAACCAAGGGCTCGTCAACCGGATTGATTCTGGAGCGCAAAGTAGGGTCTGCCCCCCTTGGCAAGATTCCGGTCAACGAAATGCCGCGTGGCATAGCCGAACTGATTCAGGTGGCCAATAAGTCAATCCAGGATGTCACGGTCCCGGATGCCATGCGCGGGAACCTGGGCGAAGGCGAGTCCGGCATTGCAATCCAGAGTCGGCAGCACGCCAGCCAGCAGATTCTCTCGGTCCCGCTGGACAATCTGGCCAGGACCCGCCACATGCTGGCCGGCTGGATTGATTACGCCGTGACGAAATACTACGACACCGAGCGGGTGTTCAGGATCACCAAGACCGACCCGACGACTGGACGGGAGGAAGAAGTCAGGTTGCCGATCAACCAGATGCAGGCTGATGGCTCGTACCTGAACGACATGACGGCCGGTGAGTACGACACCGTGATTACCGAACAGCCTATGCAGGTCACCTTCGAGAACAGCCAGTTCACGCAGTTGATGGAGATGCGCAAGGAAGGCGTGCAAATCCCGGATGCGTTCGTGATTCGGCACAGCAACGTGACCGACAAGCACGAACTGATCGCCGCGATGGAGACTGCTGGAGGTCCGCCGCCCGACCCGTTGGCCGAAGCCAAGGCCGGGTTGATGGCCGCGCAGACCAAGAAAGTCGCTGCCGAAACGGTGGCCAAACAGATCGAAGCCGATTTCTCGGCGACGAACGCAGCTATGCAGATCGCCTCGGTGCCGCAGATCGCGCCGATGGCCGACCAGTTGCTCAAGTCTGCCGGTGCTGTGGATGCAGATCAGCCGCCCATCGTGGGTGGACCGCCTGCCGGGGCTCCGGCAGTTGCCGAGCCTGCCGTACCGAGCAACACATCACCGAACTTCCCGCCCCGGGTGCCGCAACCGGATGTGGGGCTGAATACTGGAATTGAAGGAGGTAAGCCATGAAAAAGAAACGCACCAAGAAGTCGATGCCAGCCAAGGCGATGCCGATGAAACGGCCCATGCCCATGATGCCAAGCCCGCTGGCGACGCCGCCGAAGATGAAGAAGCGTTACTGACAAGGAGCAACAATGTCCGACGACATGAACGAACCGACCGACCCGAAGCTGCTTGGTGGTGAAGAAGACGACGGCACTGAAGTAGTGCCGAAGGATGACGCGCCGACCGCGCCAGAGGGTGAAGCAGAGGAGCCGGAGCCCGCTGCGGAGCCTGCTTCCGAGCCTGCCCGAGACGCCCAAATCCCCCGTGCCCGCTTCGATGAGGTCAACGAGAAGCTACACGCCGAGCGCGATGCGCGCGCTGCATCAGAAGCAGCCGCTGCCGCCGCCCAGGCCGAACTCGCTGCCCTGAAAGCCGCACCACCGCCCAACATTCAGGCGCTGGAGAAGGAATACGCCACGGCATTCATGAGCGGTGAGGAGGACAAGGCCGCCGAGATCCGGGCGTCGATCAACGCCGAACTGGTGCGCCAGGCCACGGAAGCCGCGTTCGCCCGGGCCGAGGAAAAGGCCCTGCAACGCGAAGCCGATCGGGACTACAAGGGCACCTACGCCCAGGTGCTGAAGGACTACCCGTTTCTCGATCCGAAGACCGGGAGCCAGGAAGCTATTGCCGAAGGAGTGGAGTGGAGGGACTACTACGTGGCCAAAGGAAAGACTCCTGCCGAAGCGCTCGTCGAAGCAGCCAAGCGCATCGCGCCTGCCTACGCCGCAGCTCCCGCCGACCCGGACAACCTGACTCGTCTGCCGGACCCCAGGAAAGCCGCGGCCGTCGCTCGCGGTGCTGCTGCTGCCAGAGCACAGCCCGCGGCGCCGGTCGCCGGCGTCGGAAATCGTGCCGTGCCGACTGCACCGGCGCCGCAAACCCAGGAGGAATACGAAAAGTTGCCGGAAGCGGAGCGCAACAAGTTACTAGCTTGATACCTGCCTTGAAAAAGGCCGCAATCTAAGAGGACCGCGAGGGCCTGATACCCTCGCCGCCGCTTCGGAGCGCATCCGATGTCACAGCCAAGGGAAGGCGGAAAAATCCCCGACGCTCGGGTTCGATAACCCCGTGTAGCAGCTCGACTGAGCGGTATCAGTCCGGCGCTGGCCCCGATTGCCAGTAATCCACTACACGGAGAAACAATCATGGGATTCACCGCACTGGGGAGTCAACTCCCCGAACAACAGAAAGCGTGGGTGAAGGAATCGATTCGCGCTTTCCGCGCCAATTTCTTCTTCGAGAAGTTCACGGGCACCGGCCCGAACAACATCGTTCAGGTCTGCAACGAACTGAAAAAGACCGCGAACGGCGATCGTGCCGGTATCGGTCTGGTCCAGGACCTGAAAGGGTCTGGTATCGTCGGTGACAACGACATCGACGGCCGCACGGAAGCCCTGGAATCCAGCTGGGTCGAGATTCAATGCGACCAGTTGCGCAAGGCGATCAGCAGCAAGGGCAGGGTTGACGACCAGCGTTCGGTCTTCAACTTCCGCACCGAGGCCAAGGACAAGGCATCTTACTGGCGGGCGCGGATCATGGAGGAATTCCTGATCCTTTGTGCGTCAGGCATTGCGCTGACCTACAACACGGACGGTTCAACGCGATCGATCGATGCCGAAGACGATCCGGCCACATTGGCCTACGCGGCCGACGTGACGGCACCTTCGACCAACAGGCACTTCGCCTTCAACGGCACCAGTCTGGTGGCCGGCGACACCACCACCATGACCACATCCTACGTCCCGAAGTACGGGATGATCGTGGACGCCATGGCCGAGGCTAAGACCAGAGGCATCAAGCCGCTGATGATCGGCGGCAAGGAGCACATGGTCTATCTGTGCCATCCCAAGACCTTCGCCCGGCTGAAAAAGGATACGGACTTCCGGGAGGCCATCGTTCAAGGTGACGCCCGCGGCTCGAACAACCCAATCTTTACCGGCGCCACGGTGACCATGGATGGCTTGGTGATTCACACCAACACCCGCGTCTATACGACGCTGGGCAAGACCAGCAGCGTGGACAAGTGGGGTGCAGGTAATGACGTGGACGGCACTCGTTCCCTGCTGCTTGGCTGCCAAGCATTGGCGTTCGGCGACATCTGGGGTGCGGCCAAGTGGTACGAGGGCAAGCGTGACCACGACGCGAAGAACGTCATCAGCGTGGCCATGTACACCGGGATGCTCAAGCCCACATTCATCAGCCGTTTCGACAGCGACGCCGTGGAAGACTTCGGCGTGATCGCTCTCGACCTCGCGCTGTAATCGCGCTTATTTGAAGGAGAACTTACATGGCAATCACTCTCAACACGGGCCGCCAGGATCTGAAGGTGGCGTATGTGGACATCAACCTCGCCGATGTGGCGACGGGGGTGGATCAGGATGCAATCAAGATGCCTGCCGGCAATTACGTCATCGTCAGCGGCCAGGTCTATACGTCGGAGGCGTGGAATTCAACGTCTTCGGACGTGATCAGTGTCGGCGATGATGACGCCTACAACACCTACCTGAATGCCGCCAGCATCGCAGGTACCGGAATTGATGATCTGGTTCCAACCGGCGTTGTCGGCGATGGCGACATCACGGTGCGTTGGGTGAGCGGCGGTGGCACGCCGACCACCGGCATCAGCCGGCTTGCGATCCAGTACTACATGCTGGGTCGTGCCGACAGCACCTTCGGCTAATCAGCCTGTTTTTCGTAGCCAAGACGGGGGCCTGCGGGCTCCCGTTTTTTTCAAGGAGACCCCATGCAACTGAAATCCCCCACGGACACGCCGATCCATGTTGCGCTGCTGGACGGCAACGCTATTCGGATCGGGCCCGAAGGCCGAGAAGTTCCGATCCCGTTTCGCAAGCGAGCCTTTGCGGAGGGCTGTATCCCGATGGATGTGAAGGCCGAGGACATGAGCGCGCCGATGGCCGAACCTACGGAGCACAGCAGGGCCGAATTGCTCAAGTCCGCGCTGAGATTGCTCAAGGCCGAGGGTACGCCGCTTACCGGGGCTGGACTTCCGAACCGAAACACGGTATCGAAGACCGTTGGCTGGCCGGTCACGGCGATTGAACTCACCGACGCCTGGAATTCGCTGTAATGGAAGAACTCGGGCACAGAGAAACAATTATACCGGCTGCTTCTGGCTGGTATGTGATTGGGTTGGCGCAAGACATCAGTAAAAAGTTGCCACAACTTCCGAAGCCTGAAGATATCTGGAAGACGCCAATAATCGCATGGGTTGTAAAAACTGAATGCGAGTGCGATAAGTATGGGTTGACTGAGATAAGGTGGTGTGAACCTCTTGCAGCAGAAGTTTGCTCGAAAGAGCCAGTCATTCTATCGCCAGATGGTCAGGTAATGATTCCAGAAGATTGCAGTTTCGATTCTATTGAATTATGGCTGCAAAACGAGATCGATAAATTCAATGAACGTGAAGAAGTAAAGGCTGCGTGATATGGACCTTGCTGCGCTTCGCGCCGCGTTTCGATCGCTGGCCGATGACCAGGTTGAGCCCTATCTTTGGTCGGACACGGACATCGACGGCTACGCCAACGCCGCGCAAAACGATGCCGTTGAGCGTGGGTTTCTGATTGAGGACGACGATCATGGCTCGGCCATCGTTGGAACGACCACGGCGGGCGTGACGAGTGTTACGGCAGAAGTCCAGACCATCACGGTCAATGCCGAGTCCGGAACCTTCACGGTGACCTACGAC
>JAUYKX010000003.1 GCA_030699055.1 Candidatus Nanopelagicales bacterium | reverse complement strand
CTCGTATCGCAGCCAACCACAAACCTTGCGGTACGTGGTCGTGGACGCTCAGCGCCCACACCGGCCCAGATACCCGCCTAGTCCTTAGAAGCTCGGCCGTTCACGGCCGAGAGGTTCACTAGTCGACGGCGTCGTCAGGATCGTGCCCGGCCAAGATGTCCAGGGCTTCCTTGTGCTTGGCGACGAGCTTCTTGCCGCGGCTGCGGATCAAGTCACGTACGTCACCGGTCCGGATCAAGTGCAAACTACCGTCCTCCGCTTGCTCGATGAGTACCGTCGCACCAGGAGCGTACCCGGCCTCTTCGAACTCGCGCGGCAGCGACACTACGTTGCTATTGCCCACTCGTCGGACCTTCAGAATCTTCACTTTTCTGAATATACACGTATATACCAATTTGGCAACCCTAGTGAATTTCTTCGAGGCATTCGGCGGAGGGTTCGGTTTCTTTTCGGTAGTGCTTGGCCGGGTCCATGCCATCGATCCGAGTGGCCACGGCCGCAAGCTGTTGCCGGTCCGGCACATCCGATACCCGCAGGCGCTGCCACGGTCGGAATCGAAGATCACCATCCCGAACGGGCCTGATCTCCGAAAATCAGATGGCAGGCGAGGTTACCAGTCAAGATCTTTCACAATCGGGACAGCAAAGGAACTTCACTGGGTGGAAGCGGTGGAACCCGGGCTCTAGCTCGCCCGAGACTCGTTGCGTCCCTCAGTGACGAGCTGGTGCGCGCGTTGATAGGACACACCAAGTGCCGCGCCGATGTCTCGAAGGGTGTAGCCGTTTTCTCTCAGGGTGAGCGCGGCGCGGCGAGATTCGAACGCTGCCTGCGCTTGAGCAGTAGCTGCCTCGTTGCGGAGTACCTCCGCTGCTTCCTTGTGTGCGAGCGCCTCTGGCGGCAGTAGAAGTTCCATCTCGACTTCGAAAGTGTCGGGCTCGACATCGGTCATGATTGAGATCAAGTCGGTAACCATGGCGTCCGCTTCACGCAGGTTTCGGGCCTGGGTGACGCGATTGATTTCGGGAACCGCGATGTGCCAGAACTTGCCCACCTGCTCTGCTGTTGCGCGATACACCTTCATTGTCTCCACCACCTCTCACCCAGTGCGCCCTCGCACTGCTTCATGATTCCGACCGCTGTCATTTCGTTGATCTCGTTGTGACGGGGGACCGGTATTTGCTCGCCGTCGAGAACCAAGATGCTGTGGTTACTGCCTTCGCGCCGCAGTTCCCAGATCGCGCCTCGCTCCCGGGCCGCCTTCGAGATCTTCGCAAGCAGCACGGCTCGCCTCATTCGGACACTCTAGATCGCACTAGAGCCGCAGATCAAGCCCTAACTAGAACGGGGGGCTCGGCAGGCAGTTCTCCAAGTGGGTGACGGTCTGGAGCCACCCCATTCATTAGGCGATCGTGGCGGTCAGCAACCGGCCACCTGGCTGGCGCCTTTCGGCCCCAGAGCGGGAACCATACGGAACACGCCACCAACCGTCAGCGCTTGTAGACGTCGCTGCGGTGGCCGACGGTCACAACGACGACCAGAAGTACGTCGTCCGTGACCGTGTAGATGATTCGATAGTCGCCCACTCGCACGCGGAATCCGGGGCGGCCTCGCAGGCGACGCGAGGCCGGCGGGCGAGGGTCGTTCGCCACCAGAGCGATCGCGCCCTGAAGCTGGCGCTGCTCTGCCGGGTCGAGCTTTCGTAGAGCTCTGACCGCTGCCGGGCGGACCTCGATGCGGTGCGCGGTCAAGTCCAGCCCAGGTCGGCCTTGACTTGGTCCCACGGAATGTTGGGGCCCTCCTCGGCCATAGCGGCGTCGAACTCGGCGACGTCCTGCGCGTCTTCCTCCGCATCGATCAACTGCCGATAGCGCTCAGGGCTAATCAGAACCGCTGCGTCGCGCCCATAGCGCTGCAGGAACACGGCTTCGGTGCGCGACGTTTCGACGGCTTCCGCAAGTTCCTCGCGGGCCGAACTGACGGGGATCGTTGCCATGAATCAATCGTACATCTATTGGCTCGTCTTGTACGACTCCGTTGATCTGACGTTCCCACAGCCCTGCCCGACGGCAATAACGGCGGGCTCTGGCCGCAGGCGCTAGTCGCGGGCGCGACCGCGGGCCCGCGACTTGGCCCGGTCGGTGGCGGTGAGTTCAACTTTGCGAACCCGCACCGCGCCGGGAACCACCTCGACACAATCGTCCTGGCGGGCAAATTCCATGGCCTGTTCGAGGTTGAGTAGTCGGGGTGCGGCCAGGCGCTCGAGTTCGTCACCGGTCGAGGATCGGACGTTGGTCAGCTTCTTTTCCCGGGTCGGATTTACGTCCATGTCGTCGGAGCGCGCGTTCTCGCCGACGATCATCCCCTCGTACACCGGGTCGCCCGGCTGAACGAACAGGCTTCCACGCTCTTGCAGGGCGAAACACGCATAGGCGGTCACGGCACCGCTGCGGTCGGCGACGAGCGAGCCGCTGTGACGCGTGCGCAACTCACCGAACCAGGGCTCGTAACCCTCGAAGATCTGATGCGCCAGGCCGGTGCCGCGTGTCTCGGTCAGGAACTCGGTGCGGAAGCCGATCAGTCCGCGCGCGGGAACCAGGTACTCCATACGAACCCAGCCCGTGCCGTGGTTGACCATCTCAACCAGCCGACCCTTCCTGACCCCGAGTAGCTGGGTTACCGCGCCGACGAACTCCTCCGGCACATCGATCGTGAGCCGCTCAACGGGCTCCTGCAGGCGTCCGTCGATTTCGCGGGTCACGACTTGCGGTTTTCCCACGTTCAGCTCGAAACCCTCGCGCCGCATCAGCTCGACGAGGACGGCCAGTTGCAACTCGCCGCGACCCTGGACCTCCCAGGTGTCGGGTCGTGCCGTCGGCAGCACGCGCAGCGAGACGTTGCCGACCAGTTCCGTGTCGAGCCGGGACTTGATCAGACGTGCCGTCAGCCTCGTTCCGGTCTTGCCGGCCAGTGGCGACGTATTGACGCCGATCGTCACCGAAATGCCGGGTTCGTCGACCCGAATTGCGGGCAGGGGTCGCGGGTCGTCGATGTCGGCCAGCGTCTCGCCGATAGTGATCTCGTCGATGCCGGCAACGGCAATGATGTCGCCCGGCCCGGCGGATTCGGCAGCGGTGCGTTCGAGGTTCTCGTTCATCAGCAGTTCGGCGATCTTCACTCGCTCGACGGTTCCATTCGAGCGACACCAGGCGACCTGTTGGCCTCGGCGGATGTGGCCGCCGTGAATCCGACAGATCGCGAGCCGACCCAGATAGGCGGAGGCGTCGAGGTTGGTCACGTGCGCGCGCAGCGGTTCAGTCGGGTCGAAAGTCGGCGGTGGGACGGCATTCATGATCAGCTCGAACAAAGGTCGCAGGTCGGGCGAATTCG
>JAUYKX010000358.1 GCA_030699055.1 Candidatus Nanopelagicales bacterium | reverse complement strand
CGCCTCCAGCGCCGCGTCCAGGGCGAATCGCGCGCCGAGCGCTTCACCGCAACCCCGGCAGGCCCGGTGTCCGCTGGTCAGCGCGTTCGCCCGATCGGGGTGGGTCTGGACATTTCGCTCGGACTCGGGTAGCAGCCGATTGCCGACGGCGAAGGAGCCGACCTGGTAGAAGTGGATGCGCTCGCTCACAAATGCCCCCTGCCCGATCCCAGTTCGCGGCGGATGTTGGCGGCGGCCGGACCGGAGCGGCGCCGCTCCTCCATCCTCTTCAGCTCGTGGTCGATCAGGTCCTTCCGCAGGTCGAGGAAGCTCAACGGTTTCAACGTGCGCGCCTCCGCCTTGTCGATCATGTCGCGCAGAGAGGTCTTCAGCACGGGTCGGCCACCCAGGCCGGCAATCACGCAGTAACCCTCGAAGTCCTTGTCGCGCAGAGCGGTCCGCACCTCCGGGGCGACGATTCCGCCGATACCGACCGCGAACGCCCGTTCCAGTACGACAACCGTCTTCGCGTGTCCGATGGCCTCGCGGATGGCCTTCAGGGGGAAAGGACGGAACGACTTGATCGCCAGAACTCCGACCCGGCGACCCTCGTCTCGTAGGTCGTCGACGGTGTCCTTCAAGGTTCCGACGACGGAACCGAGGGCCACTACGACGGTGTCGGCGTCCTCGATGCGGTACGGGCTCACGAGACCGCCGCTGGCGCGACCAGTAGCCTGCTCGTACTCGGCCGCCACCTGGGGAATCAGTTCGAGGGCCCGCATCTGTTGAACATGGGCCAAATAGCGCACCTCGGTGAAGGCCTCGGGGCCCACCATCGCGCCGATCGAAACCGGTGCGGCCGGGTCCAGTACCTGCCGCGGCTCGTAGGGCGGAAGGAACGCGTCCACCTGTTCCTGGGTCGGCACATCGACGGCCTCGACGGCGTGGGTCAGGATGAAGCCGTCCATGCAAACCATCACCGGCAGGGACAGTTCCTCGGCGATCCGGAAAGCCTGGATGTGCAGATCGACCGCTTCCTGGTTGTCCTCGGCATAGAGCTGCAACCAACCCGAGTCGCGTTGACTCATCGCGTCGCTCTGGTCGTTCCAGATGTTGATCGGAGCGCCGAGTGCGCGGTTGGCCACCGTCATGACGATCGGTAGCCCGAGGCCGGACGCGTTGTACACGGCTTCGACCATGTAAAGCAGACCCTGGCTGGCGGTAGCCGTATAGGTGCGGGCACCCGTTGCGCTGGCCCCGATCGCCCCGCTCATGGCCGAGTATTCGCTGTCGACATTCAGGTACTCGCAACCGGTGAGCGATCCCGCTTTCACCAGTCGGCTGAGGTGCTCGACGATGTGGGTCTGGGGTGAGATCGGGTAGGCGCAGATCACTTGTGGTCGGGTGAGGCTGACGGCCTCGCCGACGGCTTTCGAACCTTCGATTTGTCTAAGCATCGACCGGGTCCCTGCCGTTGGTGGGCGCGTTGTTGGAGGCCTTGGGGGAAACAACGGCGGAAACGAGGTCAAAGACCTCCATGGCAGCGGCGAAGTTCCGGGTGGCGATGGCCGCCGGGAACCGTTGATGAATCGCCTTCTCGATGGCATCCGGATCGACAATGCCGGTGAGAGCGGCCAGGCCGCCGAGCAGGGCGGCATTCGGCATCGGTTTGCCGACATGACGAACGGCAACATCGGTGGCGGGCACCGTGACCATTCGCCCTGAATCATGCTCGGCCGCAAAGTCCGAAATCCCCAGATCGTTGAGTGATCTAGTCGTATTGATCACGACGAAACCATCGGGCTTGAAGCCGCTGAACAGATCGATTTGTCTCAACAGGGTTGAGTCCTGGATCACCAGGGCGTCCGGCTCGATCACCGGTTCGCGATTGCGGATCGGGCGGTCGTCGATCCGGCAGTAGGAAACCACGGGCGCGCCCATCCGTTCCGAACCGAAGTTGGGAAACGCCTGGGCATAGTGCCCGCCGTCGAAAGCAGCGAAGGCGAGCAGGTCGGCCGCCGTCACAACGCCCTGGCCACCCCGTCCGTGAAACCGGACCTGAAACACAGGGGTCACCTCACAATTTCGCCGCGATTCCGGCGCGGTCGTCCGCGCAACTGACTTCGGCCACGTTAGCCCCGCATTCGGGGCTGTTGCCACCCGTCGGTAACCCATCGGTCGGATCTGCCGCGCACTGAAATGGATGGATGGCGGGTGAAAATGGCGGGCGGGTAACCGTCAGGTTGGTGGATTGAAGGGGACCACCCGCGTGGCGAGTTCCCCATCTCCGAGCCCTGAGCGAACTGCCTGGAGTTGGTTTTCGGGTACGGCTATGACCACGTTGGGGAAGTCGGTCAGCAGTGCCCGGGCGATCGTGACCGGTGAGCCGCCACTGGCATCTGCAAGCTTGAGGGCCCGGGCCACTTTTGTCGTGCCGTTTGACCACCGTCCGGCCAGGGCCAGCTGCCAGAACGCGGCTTTGGCCGGTTTGATGCCCGATCCTTTCGGCCACAGGTAGACGACGTCGCGATCGGGGTATTTGGTTTGAATATCCGCCAGTGCGGCAATCGTCTTCGCGGTGTCGGGGGGTTGAGGGCGGCAATTTCTGATCGACCTTGAGTTCTCATTCCCGGGGAGAGCAGGGGGTTCAGCTTGTCGGTGAAGGTCGGTCCTGTGTAGCCGAAGACCTGCGTGGTCGCCAGAGTGGCCAACAGTGACGCCATGACCAGTGGAATTTTCGAATGTCGGGCCGATGATAAGGGAGATCTTCTCAAGATCCACCGCACCAACAGGGTTCCGACTATGACTGTCAGGATCACTATTGACACCAGCTGCGTGGCGATGACGAACTTGTACAGGTAGTAGCGAAGTTCGCCCACCGCCCGATACTGCGCGATGGCCAGGACGACGATCACCAACGCGGCAATCACCGGAACACCGATCAGCCAGGCAGTCCGTCGGTCGCTGTCGGAGAGGCGCGATGAACGGTGTCGGCGAATGTCGGCGACTAGTAGACCCGACGCCACCAAACAGGCCGGCACAGTCGCCGCCCGCACCAAGACTGTTAGGGGATTGTGCTCGACGCCACCGGTTGCCGTGACAAGGTTGACCGGTGGCCCGGTCGCGATAATGGTGATAGCCATGATCAGGCCGGTACCGGTGGCAACAACGATCAGACACGACAAGACCACCTGACGCCGATTTGCCCTCCATCGGTCCCGACTGGTCGGAACGAGCATTACCGGGACGGCAAGCAGGGTCATTGTCAGCAAGGCCAACCACCCGTGGGCGACGCCAACCACGGCCCCGCCGATGGCGGCGAGGGGCAAGGGGCGCAAGACCCGATCCTGGGTGACCACGGCCAGAGCCACGGCGGCCGTCAGCGCCGTGGCCAGAATGAAGTTCGCGTGCCCCCGGGCGGGACCGACGGCGCCGGGCCCCAGGAGGAAGGCGCCGGCCGCCAAGGTGGCAACGGGCAGTCCCACCCAGGGCAGTTGGCGGAGTCGGGGCAGGGAACATAATCCGGCGGCAACCATGACGGCTGCCGCGATCAAGATGAGCGCCGTTCCTCTCGAATACCCGATTAGTTCCGTGTGCCTTGAAGTCTCCTCGGCCCCGACGAGGAAGTCCATGACTGTGGCGAGGCCGGCGTGGAAAGCCTGCGGATAGCTGCTGAAGAACCACGATGTGTCGTCAAAGGCTGGGGGAAGCCGGTCGATCGTGGTCCCATATGTTCTGATCATTTCGACCATGTCGAAATGGCTGACGTGGTCCCACCCGGCGAGAGACATCGCAATTACCTCAAGACCGGTCTGAACTGTGAGCCACGGCCGGAGAACTAGGGCGCCGCCGGCCGCGACCGCCAACGGCACTGCGTCGAGCCACTGAAGGCGGGGCACCAGGCGGCGAGCGCGCGTTCTGTGCCCGGACCGGGCGAAAACCCAACCGAACAGGAGGGCGGCCGCAATCGCGAGAACGAGGCCGCCGTGGCTGACCGGACCTAGTGTTTCGTTAGTGAAATAGTGTTACTTATGGGATGATGGCCCATGGCTTTGAATGTTGCTGTGGAAATCGGTGTTGGTGACCGTGAGGTGTTGCGGTCCTGGACTCGTTCGCCGTCGATGAGGGCTGGTTTGGCGCAACGGGCGCGGATCGTGTTGCTGGCCGGGGACGGTGTGGGCACGGCACAGGTCATGGAGCGCACGGGGGCTTCGAAGCCGACGGTGATCCGTTGGAAACGTCGTTACGCCACCGAGGGGCTGGCCGGCTTGGACGACCGACCCAGGCCGGGCCGGCCGAAGGTGGTCGACGACACGGCGATAGTCGTGGCGACGCTGGAACCGCCACCGGCATCGTTGGGGGTCACGCATTGGTCCACGCGGTTGTTGGCAACCGAGTTGGGCGTGAGTAACTTCGCGATCTGTCGCGTGTGGAAGCAGTGGAATCTGCAGCCGTGGCGGGTGCAGACGTTCAAGTTCTCCACCGACCCCGAACTGGAAGCCAAGATCCGCGATGTCGTCGGGTTGTATCTGAATCCGCCGGAGAACGCGATCGTCGTGTGCGTTGACGAGAAAACGCAGATTCAGGCGCTGGATCGCACCGCACCGATCCTGCCGATGCGCCCGGGTCTGCCGGAGAGGCAAACCCACGACTACAAGCGCAACGGCACCACCACCTTGTTCGCCGCGCTGGAAGTCGCCACCGGAAAAGTCACCGATGCCTGCTACCCGCGCCACACCAACGAGGACTTCGTACGCTTCCTGAAAAAGGTCGCGAAAGCCCACCCACGCAAGAAGCTGCATGTCGTCTGCGATAACTACGCGACCCACAAACACACCAACGTGAAAGCCTGGCTGGCGAAGAATCCGCGCGTCACCTTGCACTTCACTCCCACGTCCGGATCCTGGCTGAACATGGTCGAGATCTTCTTCGGGATCATCACCCGCCAAGCCATCCGCCGAGGCACCTTCGACTCCGTCACAGAACTCGTCACCGCCATCGAAGCCTTCATCGCCGGTTGGAACGAACGCTGCGAACCCTTCACCTGGACCAAGACCGCCGACGAGATCATCTCAAAGGCAACCCGGAAACGTAACACTACTTCAATAACGCGACACTAG
>JAUYKX010000356.1 GCA_030699055.1 Candidatus Nanopelagicales bacterium | reverse complement strand
CGGATCTACGAGATCATCGACACCGAACCCGCGCTGGCGGACACCGGAACCATCGAGCCGGAGGAAGTCGCGGGCAGAGTTGTCTTCGAGCAAGTTTCGTTTGCCTTCGACTCCGCTGATGACAAGGCGAATCCAAATGTTCTCCATGGCATCGACCTGGTTATCGAACCCGGTGAGCGGATCGGAATTCTCGGGTCCACGGGCTCAGGTAAGACGGCGCTGGTCAGTCTGATTCCGCGCTTCTACGACGCATCAGCCGGAAGAGTCACCATCGACGGAATCGACGTTCGGGACTTCCCGCTGGATCGACTGCGGTCGGTGGTCGGTGTGACTTTGCAAGAAGCGGTGTTGTTCCAGGCAGACATTCGGACGAACCTGAAGTTCGGCAGACAAGACGCGACCGACGACCTCATGGTGGAAGCTTCCAGGGCTGCGGACTCACACGGCTTCATCAGCAACCTTCCGGAGTTGTGGGACGCACCGGTGTCGCGGCGCGGCTACAACTTTTCCGGCGGTCAGCGGCAGCGGCTGTCCATGACCCGAACACTGGTTCCCGAGCCGCGGGTGCTGATTCTCGACGATTCGACTTCGGCTCTGGACGTTGCCACCGAGGGTCGGGTCCAGGCCGCGATCCCGAGATTTGCCAAGGGCGTGACGACGATCTATGTCGCACAGCGGATCAGTGCGGTAATCGACCTCGATCGGGTGGTGCTGATGGATGCCGGTCGGATTGTCGAGGTTGGCACCCACGAGGAACTACTCGAACGATCACCCCTGTACCAGCAGATCTATGAATCACAACTGGGCACCGAGGTCGCGTCGGGAGGTGCCCAATGAGTGCCGAAGCGCCACGGCGCGAGGCCAAGAAGGACACCGACGAGCCGTCCGCGCCATTGCGGCCACCCACTCCCAAGGACGATACCAACCAGATCATCGGTCGACTCACCGGCTACATGATCAAGGGCGTCGGCAAACCAAAGTTCGTCCTCGCGGTCGTGCTGACTTTCTTTTCGATGGCGTTCTTGACGGCGATTCCCTTCCTGATCGGCCAAGCTGTCAACACCATCAGCGATCCAGACGGTTCGATGGAAACGCTGGGCAAGTGGGTGTTCGCGATTCTGGTGGCGCTGGGGCTCTACATCGTCCTCGCAATCATCGCGGTAAGGCTGTTCGCGAAGCTCGCGACCAACGGGCTGGCGAACTTGCAGCGTGCGCTGTTCGATCACTTGCAGAAGTTGTCGTTGAACTTCTTCGACCGCCAGCCCATTGGGCAGTTGCTGAGTCGGGTCACCAACGATACCGAGGCGGTGGCGCTGTACTTCGAAACCGCGGTTGCCGCCGTCGTGCAGTCGCTGCTCCAACTGTTGCTGATTGTCAGCATGATGCTTGTGCTGGATTGGCAGTTGACGCTGGCCGCGTTGCTGGTGGTTCCGATCATGTTGATCGTCGGCAGCGTGCTGGGCCGCACAGCCTTGCCCGCCTTCGCCAAACTGCAAGAGGAGTTGGCGGACCTCAGTGCGTTTCAGGAAGAGACGATCACCGGCCACAAAGTGATCATTAGCAATCGGCGGCAGGACTTCGCGATCACTGGCGACGAGGAACACGCCGCGAAGGTCTTCCGCACGGGAAGCCGGGCGTTCTTCGCGGCGTTGCTGCAATTCCCGGTGACCCAGGCGCTCTCGATGATCATGGTCGTAATCGTGCTGTTCGTTGGGGGTTTACTCGTGGTCGACGGCTCCATGAGTGTCGGTGAGGTGATCGCTTTCGTCGGCTACGCGGGGCTGCTGGCATCCCCGCTGTCAGAGATCGCGAATCTGGTCACCACCACCATGAATGGCGTCGCCGGCGGTCGCCAGATCTTCGCGCTACTCGATGAGAAGCCGAAAATTGTCGACCCCCCGCACGCCCGACCCTACGAGTTCAAGGGAGGGCGGGTCGAGTTCCGCGAAGTCGACTTCTCCTATGTGCCCGGACGCCAGATTCTGTATCGCAACTCCTTCGTCGCCGAGCCGGGACAGATGATCGGTATCTGTGGACCCACCGGTGCCGGGAAGAGCACGATCATCAACATCCTGACTCGCTACTACGACATCGACCACGGGCAGATCCTCATCGACGATCAAAATCTGCGAGAGATGTCGTTGGAGTCGCTGCGCGAGCAGGTTGGCACGGTCTTGCAGGAAGCGTTTCTCTTCTCCGACACCGTGATGAACAACTTGTTGTATGCGCGCAAGGACGCGACCCGCGATGACGCGATCGCCGCCGCGCGCGAGGCAAACGCCCATGAGTTCATCGAGCGGCTGCCGCAGGGCTACGACACGATGATGATCGAGCGCGGCGCCAACCTGAGTCAGGGTCAACGGCAGATGATCACGATCGCACGGGCAATGGTCGCTAACCCGAAGATCCTGGTGCTGGATGAGGCGACGTCTAACGTTGACACGCGCACCGAGAAGCTCATTCAGGAGGGGTTGCGTCGTCTGATGAGGGGACGTACGTCGTTCGTGATCGCCCACCGGCTGTCGACTATTCGGCACGCGGATCGAATCCTGGTCGTCGACGGCGGTCACATCGTGGAGCAGGGGACTCACGACGAGTTGATGGCGCAAGGTGGGGCGTATCAAGCGCTCTACTTGAGCCAGTTCAAGGGAAAAGGCCCGGGCGGAACTGGGGGATCCGCGACCGGGACAACCTTCACCAGCACCTGACAGCTCGGCCGAAACGAACCGTTCACAACCAAGCCCGGGCCGATGCGTTGTCACCCAAATGGGCCAGTGTGCTTGGGGTTGGAGGCCGGGGTGTCGACTAACCAGCGGTGCGCAGGTGGCAGGGGATCTCGGCAGCCGGAGCAGTGGTTTCAGCCGTACTTTGCACTGGATTGGTGTTCGGCTCTGCCGTTGGTGCGGAGCCTGCGGCAGGCGCCCAAGTAGCAGGCGCGGCTCACCAATCGAAGGTCAAAGCAACGATGGACAACGATTACTCAGCGTTGCAAGCGCGATCGGCGCTGGCCGGACCCCAAGCCCGCGTCTCCCGAAAGGAAAAGAGCCGCAAACCCGCCCGCAAGCGAACGCGGGCCAGTCGAACCAGTGATCAAAAAATCCTCGTTTCGGACAGCTTCACTAATTACTCCACCCAAAGCACCTGGACTGATGGCCAGAGCTTTGGCCCCTGGCGCGTCGTATTTGCCGGCTACGGACCGGTCAGCGTGGTTTCCAGTCCGACATCGGCTCTTCGCATTCAGCCCGCCACGGCGACAGGTCCCGAAAGTACCCACGCATCTCTCGTTGTGTCACGCGAGAGTTATGCCCCTCCTTGCCTGCGAGTTGGGGCGCGTCTGCGAACCGTGAACCAATTGCGCCAGGGGTCGCCGCCGAATCCGTGGGAGGTCGGCTGGCTGGTTTGGGACTACACGGATAACGATCACTTTACGTATTTAGCCCTGAAGCCCAATGGGTGGGAATTGGGCAAGCGTGACCCGGCGTATCCGGGTGGTCAGCGATTCCTGGCCACGGGATCCCACCCCGTTGCCGAAATCGGCGCATGGCAAGAAGCGGTGGTCAAGCGCCGGGTTCGAACCGCAACGACCAGCACCTCCGTGATCGTCAACGGGAAATCGGTGGCTAATTTTGTCGATTCCGAGCGGCCATACAGGTCCGGTGCGGTCGGCATCTACTCCGAGGACTCCACGGTCGAACTGGACCGCATCGCCGCCCGCAGTTGTTAGCCGGGTTCCGCTGTTGACGCGGGTACTGAATCTTCGTCTCGATAGGCGGTCGCCGTCCGCAGGTCCGCCCCGAACGGCCGAACTCGATGATGACACGTCATAAATCATCGGCTATTGTGTGACTAGTCAACAACAATCCGAATGAGCTAGGGAGGGCTGATCCAGTGTTGAAGATCGGCGTGGTAGCAGGTAGTACGAGACCCAATCGGCAGTCGATTGCGGTCGCCGAGTGGGTGGTCTCGAAGTCGACCGGGCGAGAGCGGGCCGAGTACGAGGTG
>JAUYKX010000348.1 GCA_030699055.1 Candidatus Nanopelagicales bacterium | reverse complement strand
CCCCGGCCGAAGGGAGTAGCTTCGAACAGTCGATAGCCAATGCCCGAGGCGGTCATTGCCCGGCGATGTCGGGCCTGATCCTGAGTTCGGGGAGGGGTCGCGGTGGCGAGTGGTCGAGGGTCATCAGGCGGGCCGCGCCCGATCCTGGTAGTCGATGATGATCGGGTCGTCCGGCTCTGGATCACAACCCAACTCACGGCCCTGCGCCTGGTCAATCCGGTCATCGAAGCGGCGGACGGCGACGAGGCGTTTCGCATCCTGTCCGATCCGAATCTGCACCCCGCGCTGATCCTGTTGGACATCCGCATGCCCGGTCGCGACGGACTGCAGTTGTTGCGCTGGCTGCGGAAGGATTCCAGCCATTCGGACGTCGCGGTCGTGATGCTCACGATCACGGCCGAGGTGAACGAGGTGGACGAGGCGTATTCGCTCGGGATCTCGTCCTACCTGGTCAAACCGGTCAATGCCGGGGCGCTCGAACAGGCGATCCGGGAGACGGGCCTGCCGTGGCTGCTGGTTCCCGACGGGGAAGTTTCGCCGATCAGTTCCGCCTCCGGCATCGGGGCCGCCGTCGGGGCCCGCCGAGAGGTATCGGAATCGACTATCTCGGAGTTGCGCAACAGGGCCGACACGTTGGCTCGCGATCTTGCGCTCTGTTCCCGACGTGATCTCCTCACCGGCCTGTCCAACCGAATCGGTTTTGAGGAAAAGCTCGCGGTGTCGCTGAAAGCGCCGCCCCGGGCGGGCCACGTCCATCTGGTGGCGGTCGTGGATCTGGATGACTTTCAGGCGGTCAACACCGCGCACGGAACCTCCGTCGGCGACCAAGTGTTGAAATCGACCGCGCATCGGCTCACGGCTGTCGTGGGTCGACGCGGGCTGACTGCTCGCATCGGGGGAGACGAATTCGCGATCCTCGTTCGCCAGGTTCGGGCCGACCGTACGGCGGAGATGGCCGAGCAGATCGCCGGAGCTGTCCACCATGTCGTTCCGACCCCCGGTCACCGGGTCAAGCCTTCCGCCAGCGTGGGTGTCTTCGCCGTGGACGGCGAAGACACTGTCGAATGCGTCCTGCTGCGGGCCGGCGCCGCCATGTATGCGGCGAAAAACGCGGGTCGCGGACCCGTCGTCTTCGACCCGTCGCGCCACGAGTCGCTGATCCGGCGAGATCAGATGATCATGGAGTTACGTCAGGTCACCGATCGGGAGGAACTGGTTCTCCACTACCAGCCGGTTGTGGATCTGGCCAGCCGTCGGATCATCGGGGCCGAGGCGCTCCTTCGGTGGCAGCATCCGGTGCTGGGGCTGCTTCCCCCTGCCCGTTTCCTTCCCACGGCCGAGGCCTCCGGGTCGATCGTCGACATGGGCGAATGGGCACTTCGGCGCGCCTGCGCGGACGCCGTTGCCTGGCAATCGGAGCCGGGTGGCACCGGCATCGGAGTTGCCGTGAACATGTCCCAACGGCAGCTGACCGGAGACGCAATTGTCGAACTCGTGGGCAGTTCCCTGGCCGAAACCGGGCTCGCCGCGAGCTTGCTCACCGTGGAGGTCACCGAATCGGCACTCGCCGATGAGAGCGCCGGCGTGGCCAGACTGTTGGCTTGCATCCGTTCTCTCGGGGCCCGGGTGGCCATGGACGACTTCGGCACCGGTTACTCGACCATGGCCGAACTCAAACAGCACCCTATCGACCTGCTGAAGCTTGATCGGTCCATGGTCGACGGCATCGCTCGGACAGATGAGGACTGGGCGGTTGCGGCGGCCATCATTCGCCTGGCCAAGAGCCTACGGCTGACGATTCTGGCGGAGGGGATTGAAACCGGCGCGCAGTTGGCCACATTGCGGTCGCTCGGATGCGACCAAGGGCAGGGCTTCCTATTCGCCAAGCCGATGCCGCTACCCGACTTCCTCGCCCTGCTCCAATCCCCGGATGGCGAATCGGCCCTCCCCTGAGTGGATATCGTCTGACTGCCCCAGCGCCAGGATCATCGGCCTGGGGTTCAAACCCCGAAGTGCCCGGTCAGTGCGTCGATCGCCTCGGCCACGGCCGCCTCCAGTGCGTCCAGGTCGCGCGCGGCGACCAAGCCCCCACTCCGCGCCCCCTCCTCCATCCGGCGGGCGATGGCCTCGACCCGGCCCGCGCCCAAGGTCGCGGCCGATCCCCGCAGCCGATGGGCCGCCATCCGAACCGCCGCGGGATCGTCGTCGGAAGCGGCGGTCTCGATCTCCTCGACATCCGCCGGGCCATGTTGGCGGAACAACTCGATGAGGGACGCGACGGCACTCCCGTCACCGATGGCCAGTAGGGGCTCCAGCACAGCGAAGTCGACCGGCGCCCGGTCGGTCGACTCGACACCGTCCATGGTCACTCCACCTCCTCGGCCCGAGGCTATGGCGTGCGGCGGCGGTCGGCAAGCCGCCGGTCAGTTACAGAATCGAGCCCGGCACGTAGCCGGCGGCCTCGGGATGGGCCAACACGATCCGGCCGACCCGATCCGCGATCGCCGCCACCTGCCGGTCCGCAACTCCGGTGAATTCAATCGGCGCTTCGATCAGATCCCCGATCCGCGTCCGACTCAATCCCAGCCGCGGGTCTGACGCCAACCGGTCGAACAGATCGTTGGCGCCGATCCGCCCGGCCCGCAGATCCAACGCCGTGGCCACCGCGTGCTCCTTGATCGCCTCGTGGGCGGTCTCCCGCCCGATGCCCGTCCGCACCGCCTCCATCAAGACCTTGGTCGTCGCCAGGAACGGCAGGTAGCGATCGAGCTCCCGGGCGATGACTTCGGGGAACGCCCCGAACTCATCGAGCACGGTCAGGAAGGTCTCCAGCAGCCCGTCAATCGCCAGGAACGCGCCCGGCAGCGCGACCCGGCGGACCACGGAACACGACACATCGCCTTCGTTCCACTGCCCGCCCGCCAACTCGGCGGCCATTGAGGTGAATCCCCGGATCACGACCGCCAGGCCGTTGACCCGTTCGCACGAGCGGGTGTTCATCTTGTGCGGCATGGCGCTGCTGCCGACCTGGCCGGGAGCGAAACCCTCGGTGACCAGCTCGTTGCCCGCCATCAGCCGAATTGTCACCGCCAGGCTGGCTGGCCCGGCGGCCAGGAACACCAGCGCGGACAAAACGTCGTAGTCGAATGACCGCGGGTATACCTGTCCGACGCTGTCCAGCGTCGCGGAGAATCCCAGTTGAGTGGCGACCCGCCGCTCGAGCTCGGCCAGCTTGTCCCCGTCGCCTCCCAGCAGATCGAGCATGTCCTGCGCCGTTCCCACCGGACCCTTGATCCCACGGAGCCGAACACTGTCGATCCGGGCTTCCAACCGGTCGTAGGCGGCCAACAACTCCTCCGCTGCGGAGGCAAACCGCTTGCCGAGGGTGGTCGCTTGGGCAGCCACGTTGTGCGACCGGCCCACGATCACCAGTTCCTGGTTGGCCACGGCGAGCCGCGCCAACCGATCGAGAACGGCGACTGACTTGTCCCGAACCAATTCCAGGGAACGTCTGATCTGCAGCTGTTCGACGTTCTCGGTCAGGTCTCGGCTGGTCATCCCCTTGTGGATGTCCTCGTGGCCAGCGAGCGCGTTGAACTCCTCGATGCGGGCCTTTACGTCATGTCTGGTGACCCGTTCGCGGGCCGCGATCGAAGCCAGATCGACCTCGTTCAATCGGGCCCGGTAGTCATCGATGGCGGTCGGGTCGATCAGCACCCCGAGGTCTTGCTGAGCCTCGAGTACGGCCAACCACAGCTGCCGTTCCATGACGACCTTGTACTCAGCCGACCAGATCTCGGCCATGCGAGCCGATGCGTAGCGGGTGGCCAGAACGTCGGAGTACTCGCTTTTCCCAGCGGTCATTTCGCCTCACTCACCGTGATGTCGTCGGCCAGCGCCCGGGCGGCGATGTCGGAGCGGTAGTGCGAGCCGGGCAGCGTGATCCGGGCGATGGCCCGGTAGGCCGCATCCGCCGCGAGCCGCAGATTCCCGCCGGTTCCGACCACTGACAGCACGCGACCGCCGGCCGACAGGATCTCCCCGCCGGGGCTGGACTTCGTCCCGGCGTGCAGGATCTCCACCTGAGGGTCGGTGCCAGCCGCGGCCAGTCCGTCGATGACCTCCCCGGTGCGGGGGGACTGTGGGTAACCCGACGCGGCCAACACCACCGTCACCGCACAACCCTCGGTCCAGGCCAGGGGGCCGAAGCTGCCGAGCCGACCGGTGGCGGCGGCGAGCAGCAGCTGCCCCAAGCCGGTCTCCAACAGGGCGAGCACCACCTGCGTTTCCGGGTCGCCGAACCGAACGTTGAACTCCACCACCCGCGGGCCGCGCGAGGTCATCGCAAGCCCGATGTACAGAAGACCGGCGAACGGCGTTCCGCGCTCGCGCATGGCTTCCAGGGTGGGCGCGGCGACCCGTTTCATCACGTGATCGACCGTGCCGGCGGGCAGCCACTCCAACGGCGTGTAGGCGCCCATGCCCCCGGTGTTCGGTCCCTGATCGCCGTCGAGGGCCCGCTTGAAGTCCTGCGCGGGCAGCAGAGGAACCGCGTGCCGGCCGTCGGTTACGACGAACAGACTCAATTCCGGCCCGTCGAGGTACTCCTCGATCAACACCCGGCCATCCGGTTGGTTCAACCCGGCCCGGGCGTGTTCGACAGCGGCGTCCCAGTCATCGGTGACCACCACTCCTTTGCCCGCCGCCAAACCGTCATGTTTGACGACGTATGGCGCCCCGAATCGGTCCAGGGCCGACTCGACCTCGGCGACCGTCTTGCAGGAGGCGGCTTCCGCCGTTGACACACCCGCGGACTCCATGACGTCCTTGGCGAACGACTTGCTGCCCTCCAATTGGGCGGCGGCCGCGGTCGGCCCGAAGCAGGCGATACCGGCGGACCGGACGGCGTCGGCGGCGCCGGCAACCAACGGCACTTCCGGCCCGATCACCACCAGATCCGCCGCCAGGTCCCGGGCCAGGCCCGCTATGGCGTCGTTGTCGCCGAGGTCCAGCGCACTGACCGGCACATCGGCGGCGATGCCCGCGTTGCCCGGCGCGCAGTGGACCAGGCTGACCGCCTCGTCTCGCATCAAGGCCCGGACAATCGCATGTTCGCGCGCGCCGGAGCCGACCACAAGTACCCGCATTCACCCAAGCCTACGGTCTGGGAGCCCGGGTCAGTAATCGTTCGTAGCGAGGGTCGGTTACGCGCCGTGATGTCAAGGCCGCAGGAGGCTTGGATAGCAGCGCTCTCCAAGCCGACGAGAACGCCGACAGCGCGGTGCGTAACCAAGCCGCAGCAGAACAGCATTACTGACCCGGGCTCCTAACCAAAATCAGTCCGCCCGGCCGGTTCTTGGGTGCGCTAGCCCGGGGAGCTACCCGGGCTAGCGCACCCAAGAACCCGGAAACCGGGTCGATCAGCCGAGCAAGTCCCTGATCACGATCGTCGCGTCGCGGTCCTGACCAACCCCGACGGCCGAAACTGGGCATCCAGCCTGTTCCTCGACAAACTCGACATACCGGCGAGCCGCTTTGGGCAGGTCGGCCAGGCAACGTGCGCCGGTGATGTCCTCGGACCAGCCGGG
>JAUYKX010000347.1 GCA_030699055.1 Candidatus Nanopelagicales bacterium | reverse complement strand
CTCGTCCTCCGACTTGACCAGGACGTGCCCGACTCCGCTCTGGGTGCAGTGCATCCGGGCCCCGCCCATCTCCTCCAGCGTGGTCTTTTCTCCGGTCACCATCTCGACCATCCGGTCTGAACCCAGGTACATGGAGGCATTACCCTCGACCATGATCACAATGTCGCAGAACGCGGGAATGTAGGCACCACCGGCCGCACTGGGCCCGAACAACGCGCACACCTGCGGAATGGACCCGGAAGCTCGCACCTGGTTCCAGAAGATGCGACCGGCTCCTCGCCGCCCCGGGAACAGATCCACCTGGTCGGTGATCCGGGCGCCGGCCGAATCAACCAGCCACACCATCGGAACACCTGTTTCGTAGGCCCGCTCGATGATACGAATGATCTTTTCAACCGTTCGTGCCCCCCACGAGCCTGCCTTCACGGTCGAATCGTTCGCCATCAGGCATACGGAACGGCCGTCAATCGTGGCGATCCCAGTTACGACGCCATCGGCGGGCAGGCCGGTGGCCAGAGCATTGGCGAAGATGCCGTCCTCCACGAAAGAGCCCTCGTCGACCAGGGCCGCGACCCTCTCCCGCGCAAAGAGCTTTCCCTTAGCTCGGTTGGCCTCGTGGTACTTGGTGGCGCCACCGGCCCGAATATCGCTACGGAGCTTCTCGATCGATTCATTCGAGGACATGCCGCCGGAGTCTAAGGCGCGGCCTCCGGGCGAACGGGCACGACCGCCTGGAAGAACCGGCGGGACATGTCGCTGCTGAGGTTCGACTCGGCCGCTCGACGAGCGGCGGCGCGGGCACGTGGGGTCCGCATGGATTCAACGCGGGCGAGAGCGGCAGCGAGCGATTCGTCATCGTCGATTTCGAAACCGATGGAAAACTCGTCGTCCAGCGCCTCCGCCAGGCAGCCCGATCGAGGAGCAATAACCGGCCGGGCAAACGACAGGGCCGCCAGCAGAGCGCCGGAGTTAAGCGTCTGCCGATACGGCAGAACGATCACGTCCGCCGCCTTCATGTAAACCTGCAGTTCTGTGTCGTCGACAAAAGCCAGGTGCGAGGACACCCGCGAATGCGCCTTGATTCGCTTGCACAGAGCCACAGCATCCGGATGCACCGATGGCTTCCCGGCCACGATCGCCCGCAGACCGGTGGCCGCCACCTCGGGCCGATCCAGTGCGGCCATCAGCCGGTCGATGCCCTTGTACGGTCGCACGCCGCCGATCAGCCCCACCACGGGTTCGTTCGCCCCCAACCCAAGGCGTCGCCTGGCGGCGGCCTGGGAGATCACATCCGGATACCAGCCGACGTAACTGCTGTGCGGGATGACGAGGATGCGTCCGGGCTCGACCCCGGCGAGGGCTGGTAGTTCGCTCGCCGCTCGCAGACACATGACGTGTACGTGATCGGACAACGCGGCCAGGGCCTCTTGCAGCTCCCGCTCGGCCTCGGGGAACCGGTTTTCGTGCGGCTCACGGTTGTGAACGGTCCAGACCACGATGCCCCCGGCCGCCTTGAACAGCTTGAGCCGGTCCACCAGGTTGGCCACTCGCCGCCTGGCCTGTTGGTCGCTGTCGACCCCGGCGAATAACGGCACCGTCCAATGGATGTTCCAGATGCGGGTCGATCCGGGCATGTCGTTTGGCGAATCCCAAATCGGGTTCTCCATGGCTCTGATCGATACACCAGCTGCTCGGGCCTCTTCGAACAACATCGACTGGTAGTGGTTCTCCTCCCGGTAGTCGGGGAAGAAACCCAGGGTGATCTTCTCTCGGCGGGGCCCGGGGATCGAGTCGATGAACTCGGTGAATGACCGGGCGCGATGGTCGAACGTATGTTGAGTCAAGACGACCTGGCGCAACTTGTTGACGAGTCCAGCGGTCCGGGGGCCGAAGTCCTGGTGCGTCTCGATCTGTCGGGCCAACTCGGCCGGATCGCGATACACCGGCACGCCCGTCAGGCCCACCCCTTCCAGAGCCAGAGCGGAGTTGGTGATGGGCAGGGATCCTGCCGCCAGCGCCTCATAGATACGTGAGTTCAGGCTGCCGACCGCGCGGGCTCCGGGTAGTTGATCGTCCAGCACGACCGCGGCCGTGCCGTAGATGGCCGGAATGGCGAAGTAGCTGACGGGTCCGGCTTCGCAACGGCGCAGGCGCCTCGTACGACGACTTCGTCGCCGCCGATTGCCGTAGAGCACCAACGACTTGGGCGGTCCGGCCTGTTCCAGGAAGCGAAGCAACTGCCGGCCACTGCCGAAATCGTTGGTGGTCGACACCACCCCGGTGCGCCGGTGCATGTCGTCGGAAAGGGCGAACAACTCGGGGTCAACGCCGATCGGCAACACGCCGACGGGAACGGGCACCTGCTCTCGCAGTTGACCGGCCATCACGTCGCTCACGGCCAACCAGGTGTCCCAGTCGGACACCTGATCACCGGAAAGCCATTGGTCGAGGAAGCTACGAGCCCACGCCACCCGAAGCGCCCCGGGCGGGAGCCGCTGAGGCTCCACCGAGGGCACCATCGCCACGACGACATCCATCCCGTCCGGGATCAGGTCCCACGACGAGGGGCCGAACATCGACGTGCGCCATCCCATTTTTCGCAAAGACCGAGCCAATCCGGCCGCCACGTACAAGTCACCCCGCCCGCTGTCCGCATCTCGCGAAGAAACGCAGAAGGCCAGATTCCGCGATGAATCGGGATCCACCGCATCCACTTCCTCGATCAGGGATCGATATTCCCCGGTCAGCGGCGACTCATCAGGACTGGCCAAAGCCGGCGCCATCCTTCGACGCCGACGGGCGAATGCCGCGTGCTGTGATCGAGCCTCGTATTTCTGAACGCGACGAATGGTCGCCAGCGCCATTTGAGCCAGCCGGGGATTGCGGGTGACGACCCGTTTGAGCCTGGTGGTGACATCCGACACGTCCACTCGCTGCCCTCCGCGCTCGGCCTCCAATTCCGCCTGGATACGCCGCAGTCGGCGTTCCTCCTCAGACGGGAGACGGCCCGGTTGTCCCGGCCGGGTCATGCCAACCTCATGGCGGTCGGAACCTCGCTGAATCCGGTGACCCCGCCCTCACCGTCGGCGATGGCCCGAGCTACGAGGCCATCAAACACCGGCACGAGTTCCGGCCGGAACCCGGCGATCTTCTCCCGCCAGCCCGAAACGAAAAAATCCGTCGCCGCCCGGTGCGCGCCGCCTTCGTCGAACCCCCACCGCTGGGAAAAGATCTCCCGATTTCGCACCATGTAGTACACATACGTGCTGGTCGGCAGTTGACCCCATGAGCGGCGGTCGTGGCGGACGATCGATTCGGGTGCCACGACCACCCGGAAACCCAGCGACTGGCAGCGCATGGCGTAGTCGGTTTCCTCGAAGTACAGGAAATAGTCCTCCGGAATCAACCCCACGATCGGGACCAGGGCGAGCCGAACCAGCATTGAGGCCCCATTGGCGTAATCGGTATCGAACGGCTCCCGCTGACTCAAGCCGCGCAGCGGGCGTCCAATGTCCAGGTGCCGAGTCTGGCCCGAGACGGGGTCGACCGATGCGCCGTTGTAAATCGTGCGACCAGTGCCGTCGACCAATCGCGATCCGATCAAGGCCGCGTCAGGGCACTGTTCCGCGGCCTCCACCAGCCCGGCCAAGGCCCGGGGTTCCGGGATCGTGTCCGGATTCAACACCCAGGCGAACTCGACGTCATGGAGATCCTTGGCCAACCGGATTCCGGCGTTGTTCCCGGCCGCGTATCCCGCATTGCGCCCCAGGGGCAGGTAGGAGACGGTCGCATCCAACCGCAGGTTGAGCGGGCTGCCGACTTCAGCTTCCGGGTCGTTGTCGACCACGACCACGGTGTTGTCCAGGTATTCGCCGGACTGGACGGCCTCGACGGCCGAAACCGTGTCATCCGGCTGCCCGAAGTTGACCAGCACGGTCGCCACTCGCGCGCCTTTTGCCACCGGGCGAGGGTATACCGCGACCTACACTGATCCGATGGCCTGTGCGGTGATTCATGTGGGAATGGAGAAGACGGGGACCACGTATCTCCAGAAGTTCCTGACCCTGAATGCCGAGATGCTCGCTCAGCAGGACATCGGATACCCGCGATTTCTCGGGCAAACCAACCATACGAAGATCGTGATCGGGTTTGGCGCACACGACGGCAAACTCCGCCGCCGACTCGGGATCATCACGGATGAAGCACTCGTTCAGCACCGGACCGAACTGTCCACGTCCATGACCCGGGCCATCAACACCGCCCACCACGATCAATGGATATTCACCAGCGAATACCTGTCATCCAGACTGCGGGACAACAACTCAGTCGACCGATTCCACCAATGGATGTGTACCTGGTTCAACCGATTCCAGGTGGTCATGTACCTGCGACGCCAGGACTTCACCGCGCCGAGTGCCTACTCCACCTATGTGCGCACCGGAGGCCCACGGGAATGGGGATTCGCCGACCTGACCGGCCCCTACTTCGACCTGACCGCAGTCGTCAACCGCTGGCGGCAGGCATTCGGTTCGGCCAATGTCGCGATTCGGCCATATCTCGAGTCGCCCTACCGACAGACCGACCTCATCGACGACTTCCTGCAAACCGTGTCCCTGCCCACCGACTACCCATGGCGCCGCCCGACCGCCGACGCCAACCTCCGGCTCACCGCCAACGCCGTCGAAGCACTTCGACTGGCCAACCTCGCCGACCAACGAGACGGCAGACAACCGACCGGACCGCAACGCCGCCAACGCACCCAGATCGTCACCGCCCGAGCCGACGGACCCAACTGGTCCTTCCCCATTGAACTCACCCGCGAGATCCGACAACACTTCGACGCCGCCAACCGCAAACTCGTCGAAACCCTGGACGACCCGAACGGTTCATGGCAAACCTGGCTCAACCAGGAACCCACCGGCCATCCGACCGAGCAACCCGCGACCAACCCCGATCAAGTAGCCGAACTACTGACGCTCGCCACCCGTTCATCAGCGCCATCGACACCACAAAAACGATCTGTCCTCAGGAAAGGACATCAGTTCATCCCATGGCGCAAGCACTAACCCGGCAATTCACAGTGGGCCGTGGTGGCAGAGGGCATGTGGATCTGCCCGGAGTTGACCAGCGCGGTCGCCACTCGCGCGCCTTTTGCCACCGGGCGAGGGTATTCCGCGACCTACACTGATCCGATGGTCTGTGCGGTGATTCATGTGGGAATGGCCAAGACCGGGACCACGTATCTCCAGGAGTTCCTGACCCTGAATGCCGAGATGCTCGCTCAGCAGGACATCGGATACCCGCGATTTCTCGGG
>JAUYKX010000346.1 GCA_030699055.1 Candidatus Nanopelagicales bacterium | reverse complement strand
AGGCAGTCAAGAACGAGGACATGTCGAGCTCGGCGACGACATCGATGACGAACCAGGCGAGATGATCCTCAGGCAGCCAGTCGGCCACAGAGGGAGGCATCAGCAGCAGCTGTCCCCGATCGACCGGGGTGAAGTTGTAGGCCACGCCACAAGTATTTCGGCTCAACCGGCGGTGACAGCGCTGCGCAACGCAGAACGATCGGCCGATTCGTGCGACAGCCTCCGCTCCGCAGGATCTCGTTGTCCTCGCGCAGCCTTCGGTTCTCGGCCTTCAGCTTGCGGATCTCAGCGCTCTCCTCGCTCGAGGTCCCGGGCCGGTCGCCGGCATCGATGTCGGCCTGGACGACCCACCGACGCACGGTCTCCTTGCCGATCCCGAGCTGGTCCGCGACAGCCTTCGCGACCGCGGTCACCGACGGGTAGTCCGACCTGTGCTCAGCGACCATCCGAAGCGCCCGATCCTTCAGGGCGGGGTCCACCTTCTTGGGCATGTGCTCATCCTCCTTGACTCACAAGGAAGCGGCATCAAACCCGTGACGGTTCAATGTGCTGTCAAGCAGCCGCAGCAGGTTGGTCGGGAGCAGCCGCGGCGTTGAGGGTCCGGTAGATCTGGCGGGTCGTGTAGCGCTTCAGGCAGCGTCGGATCTCTCGGCCGGTCTTACCCTCGGCGGTGCGCCGGGCGACGTAGTCGCGGGTGGCTTGGTCGGCGCGCATGCGGGTGAGGACGACGGTGTTCAGCGCCCAGTTCAGGCGCCGGTCGCCGCCGCGGTTGAGCCGGTGGCGCACGGTGTTGCCCGAGGACGCTGGGATCGGGCAGGTGCCGGCGATCTGGGCCATGGCGGCTTCGCTGCGGACGCGTCCTGGGTGGGACCACACGCACAGCACGACGGCGGCGGTGACGGCCCCAACGCCGGGCATCGCCAGCAGCTCGGGTGCACGCTCGGTGACGATCGCGGTGAGCTGGTCACGGTTGGCCTTCAGTTCCGCGTCGAGCTGAGCGACGCGTCCAGCGAGCCGCACGGCCTCGGCGCGAGCAGTTGCCCGGCCGAGGGGCTCAGCGCGTCGGCGCCACCCCGCGATCTGGCGGATCTGGGTAGCGGACAACGCGCGGCGTGCGTCGATGCCGAGGTCGTGGGCGCGCGCCAACGCGGTAAGCGCGTTGATGGCGCGCAGCCGCTCGGCGTTGAGCTGCTCCCGCGCCGTGGTGAGGACCTGGAGCGCGACCTGATCCTGGCCGCCACGGCGATCACGCAGCCGAGCGACCGGCTTGGTCAGGGTCGCGCGTGCGGCGGTGACCGCGTCCATGGCGTCGGTCTTCCCGCGCCCCCGCTCACGGCGTGGTGTCGGTGCCTCGACTACTCGGTAGCCGACCTCGGCGAGGGTCTCGGCGAGCACGGCGCCGTAGGAGCCGGTGCCCTCCGCGGCAACCAGGACGCTGTCGAGCTCGCCGTCGGTACGCCGCGCGATCCAGTCGCGTGCTCGGTCGAGGCCGGCGGCGGTGGTGGGGAACGTCTGCTCATCCAGCAGGGTGCCGAGGCAGTCGAGGATGGCGTAGCTGTGGGTCGCGGCGTGGGTGTCGACCCCGACCACGAACCGGTAGGACTGCGCGACCGTCACCGGTGTGATCGGCGCGCTCTTGTTTGTCACACTGGGCACTGCGATGTCTCCTTCACTTCAACCGGGGGATGGTGTCGTTGCCGACGTCGGCCCGGGAGTGAAGTCACTACGAGGCAGGCCTGTAACGGGTCACAGCCAGAGTCGTTTCAGCGGCACTGGTTGGACATGCTTCTCATCAAGCCATCGTGGTGGGCCAGGGTCGACGCCGGCCCCCGGACCTGACGGACAGATCCCAGGCAAGACACCCCGAAGAGGTCAGGCGCTTCACGAGTCACGCCCGATCCGGAGGACCGCCGCCAACCCTGCCAGCCAGCCCCAGGCCAGCCACCACGAACACTTACAGGCGCTTCACGGCGGAGGAGAACAAACAGTGGGCCGCTGAGCCCTTCCGGCGGCCGGGTGGTGGTCCGCTTCACCAGGTCGCGGAGAGGCCGCCGTCGACTACGACGGTCTGTCCCGTCATGAACGCCGATCCGGGGCCGGACAGGAAGACCGCAGCGGCGGCCATGTCGGCGGGCACCCCCCAGCGCCGGACTGGGGTACGCCGCACGACGCGCTGCTGGAACCGCTCGTCGGAGTGCAGGTCGCTGACGAGGTCGGTTTCCACCCAACCGGGGCACAGGGTGTTGACCGTGACCCCGCCGCGGCCGAGCTCAGCCGCCAGTGAGCGGGTCATGGCGATCATTCCGCCCTTGCTGGCCGCATAGGCACTGGAGTGGGTGTCGCCCACCAAGCCCATGACGCTGGCCACGTTCACCACCCGACCCCAGCCACCCTCGGCCATCGTCGGAGCCAGTTCGCGCGTGAGTGCGAAGGCAGCGGTCAGGTTGGTCTGGATCGTGCGGGCCCAGCTCTCGTCGTCCACGTCACTGAGTGCCTGGTTCCAGGATCCGCCTGCGTTGTTGATGAGGATGTCGACCGCGTCGGCAGAGGCCCGGGCTTCGCGCGCGAGGCTCGTCGGCCCGTCGGGGTCCTGCAGATCGGCGGTGAGAACGACGGGGTCGTGCTGGAGGGTCGAGGCC
>JAUYKX010000345.1 GCA_030699055.1 Candidatus Nanopelagicales bacterium | reverse complement strand
CTGGGTTTCGATCTACAAGTGGGGAATTTCGGCTCCTCGCTAGATCGTGTGGATTTGGGGGAGTGGGAGTTTTCCGGCGATGAGGTAGATGATGGTGATCATCTTGGTTTTGGAGCGGTAGCCGCGGGCTCGGCGTTTGGCTGACTGTATGAGCGAGTTCGTGCCCTCGAGGAGCCCGTTGCTGAGCCGGCTTTGCTGCCAGGCGACGATGCCGTCCCAGTGCGTTTCGACGGTCCGGACGAACTCTTTGATCGGCTCGAGCCTGGAACGTTTCGCGCCGTAGCACCAGCGTCGCAGGTAGGCTTCAGCCTGCGTTTCGGGCTGGTCGTAGAAGCCGTTGAAGTCATCGCGCCAGCGCGCCGCGCGGGCGGTCTTCAGCTGCATAGAGGGGCGGTTCAGCCAGCTCAGCTGCTCACGCTGCCTGGCGGTGAGGTTCGCGTCGTTCTTCAGCCAGGCGTAGCGGCTGCACTTGAGCTAGGGCCGGGTCTTGGCCTCGGCCCGCCGGACCTTGTCGACAGCCTCGTTGGCCTTCGCGACGACGTGATAGCGGTCGAACACGATCTGCGGCTGATGGCCGTCGGCGACACTGCCCCGTCTGTCTGCCGGGGCGGGCTGCTCAGGTGCGTCCTTGTGCCCTTGATGAACGCCGGGCCCATGTCGCAGCACACCCGCTGGACCTGGGTCGCCGGGGCGCCCCCGCGTGCCTGCAGATCAGCCGCGAACGCCTGCACTGTCGAGGCTTCGCGTCCTTGGGCCGCGAACATGACCCGGCGCGCGGCGAGGTCCATGAAGATCGAGACATAGTCCTGGCCGCGCCACGCCGAGGTCTCATCCACCCCGATATCGGTCACATCGGAGAAGTCCATCCCGGCCCGGGCCTTGTCGACATGGTGTTCGATGACACGCCAGATCCGGATGTCATGCTCACGAGCCATCTTCGCCAGCGGCGCGATAGGCATCTGCCTGGCATAAGTCAGCATCGCCACCTCGAACAGCAACGTGAAGCCGCTGCCCGGCCGGGCCCACGGCACATTCACCAGATGCACCCCGTGCTCGGCGCACCGGACCCGAGGGACCCGCGCCGACAGGTACGCCTGATGCTCGAAGAAGTCCAGATGCCGCCACGTCTTCAGATCGGTGTCATGCACCGCGCAGCCCGCCTCGGCGCAGCCTGGCTCAGGACAGGCAAACCATGCACCACGCGGAAAATCCAGCCCATCCACCAAACCCACCACCCCATCGACCCGCCCACACGATCTAGCGAGGAACCCACATAGCCACATTGTTGATGATCTTTATGGCGAAGACCGTTCCGTTTGTCTGATATGTCGGCATCGGCATGCCGGTGACTGTTTCGGGCCCGGGATTGAGCGCTTGAGCCCCACCGGCAATGGTGACTGCGGTCGGCAACACTGCTACCAATGCGATCGCGGCGGCTGCGGCCACGCAGCGTCGCATGATTCCCACGTCAGACATTTCACTTCCCCCAAAGCGAAAACCGCCCCGCCAATGCGGGACTGACCCCCACCGACCGCGAAGATCGACGGGATCCGGCACACCCTAACTGCGGAGCTACATCGCGGCAAGACCTGCCCCCGGATCCCGGCGAGGGGATCTACTGACCCGCGGCGGTCAGGGTCACCCGGAGCGCACGTCACCGCGCAGCCTGCGCTTGAGCCGGCCGGCGGCCGCTCGCCATCCGGCTGAATCGGTCCGCGCGGCACGCAGCCCCGGCGCACCCAGATCGATCGGTCCGGCGCTGGCGGACAACCGTGTCAGCAACTCCACCAACCGCTCAGGTTTGATCGTCAGCGCCTGCTCATCGGCTACCCGGATCGGCTGATCGAGCCATTCCTGCCACAGCGACGAGCGCCCGACCTGTCCGACCAGCACGTCGTTGCCGGGCCAGAATTGCGCCTGCACTGCCGCGGCCAGCTGCTCCGACGGCCTGAGCCCTGGCCCTTCGGTCACCCGGCGCACCGCCTCCACAACGGCGCGCCGGTGGGCCGGGAACACCGGACGTGCCTGCTGATCCCATTCGAGCTGGGGATTGAGCGCCTTGAGCAGCCAGATCCCCTCGGCCGTGTGGCTGCTGTTGGTACCAGGCGGTGGGGTGCGCCACTGCTCACCGTCCGGCAAGCGCAGTCCGACGGTCGATGCGAAGTCAGCGATCAGATCCAGCGGGGCGCGCTTGTAGCGCTCCAGGTAGGGCCGGGCCAGGAGCTCGTCACAACCGGACAGTCCGGCGAGTTGGGCGTGGTGGCCGAGGTGATCGAGGCGGCGTCGGATCCGCTTCAGGTAGTCGGGACCGAAATCGAAATCCCAACCCATTTTGATGTTCTGCCCGTAGGCGCTGCACATGTGAAAGTCCTGCCGCCGGTAGTAGACGACCAGTCGGATCGGACTGAAGTGAGTGCCCAGGAACTGCAGCAGGTCCTGCCAGCCGGCGGCATCCAGCATGGAACTGGCCTGTTCGGACGACATCACCCAGCGCTGCCCGGGTGCCACCCGGGCAGCGAACTGCTGGTCCAGCTGCCGCAGCGTCGCCGCCGGATCAGTCACCTGCTGCCGTCGGTACAGCGCCTGTGGCGCGCCGTTGGTAAACGGCAACAGGACCCGAGCGTGGTTGTCGGCGGGCAGAAAGTCCGGATAGCACCATCCGGCGCCGGCCAGCAGTGCCCGGCTGGCGGCCAGGGTCCGCTGGATGAAGGTCGAGCCGGTCTTGTGAGTCCCGATGTGCAGGACCAGTTCGGCCTTCCGGTCCGGGTCCACGATCACCCCAGCTCGTCGGCTTCGGCCTCGGGCACCGCGTCCACTCCGGCCTCGGCCCGCTGCTCGGCCGTGATCGGCTCCGGGGCGCTGGTGAGCGGGTCGTAGCCGCCACCGGTCTTGGGGAAAGCGATGACATCACGCAGCGAGGCGGCCCCGGCCAGCAGCATGCAGATCCGGTCCCAGCCGAAAGCGATGCCCCCGTGCGGCGGTGGTCCGTACTTGAACGCCTCCAGCAGGAAACCGAACTTCTGCTCGGCCTGCTCCTGACTCAGGCCGAGGATCTCGAAGACCTGCTGCTGGCCGTCGCCCCGATGGATACGGATGGATCCCCCGCCGATCTCGTCCCGGGCGGCACCCAGCAGTTGCCGTGCCTGCGACGCGACCCCGGCGGCGAAGAAGACACAATCACCGGGCTCGGCTCCCGTGGCGGCGGCAAGTCCCTGCCGTTCTGGCTCGGACAGGTTCTTGGCAACTGGCCCGGACAGTTCCCCGGTCTCGTTGAACACCACGTAAGCCAGGCCACGGGCACCGCGCTGCTTGGCCCACTCTTGCCAGGCGTCGAACGCACGCCGCAGTTGGGACGCGCCGCCGGGCATGACAACCGCCCCCACGTACGGCGCCTGGAACACCCGGAACGGCGTGTCGGCGAAGTAGTCGGTGAGCTCCACCAGTTCCACCGCGAATCGCAGATCCGGCTTGTCTGTGCCGTAGCGACGCATCGCGTCGGCGTAGGCGATCCGCTGGATCGGTGGGATGTCGTGGCCGGCGACTCCGGACCACAGTGCCCGGACCACCGCCTCACCCACGTCGATCACATCGTCCTGGTCGACGAAGCTCATCTCGATGTCCAGTTGGGTGAACTCCGGCTGCCGGTCGGCACGAAAGTCCTCGTCGCGGTAACACCGGGCGATTTGGAAGTAGCGTTCGATCCCGGCGATCATCAGCAACTGTTTGAACAGCTGCGGAGACTGCGGCAACGCGTACCAGCATCCGGGCCGCAACCGGGCCGGTACCAGGAAGTCCCGGGCCCCCTCGGGGGTGGAACGGGTCCTCGGGGGTGGAACGGGTCAGTGTCGGAGTCTCGACCTCGACGAAACGACGCTGCAGCAACACGTCCCGGGCGATCCGATTCACTTCGCTTCGCATCCGCAGCGCCCGGGCCGGACCGGGCCGGCGAAGATCCAGGTAGCGCCACTTCAGCCGGGCCTCCTCGCCCACCTCGGTGTACTCGTCCACCCCGAAGGGCAGCGGCGCGGCCTGGCTGAGCAGCGTCACCTCAGAGGCGACGACCTCAACCGCCCCGGTGGGGCTGTCGGGGTTCTCATTGCCCGACGGCCGGATCTGAACCTCACCGGTGATCTGGACGCAGGATTCAGTCCGTAAGCCGGCCACGTCCTCGTGCCGGAACACCACCTGGGCCATGCCGGAGGCGTCGCGGATGTCGGCAAAGGCCACGCCACCGTGATCCCGGCGCCGCGCGACCCACCCCGCCAAGGTGACCTGGGTGCCGGCGTCGCCGGCTCGTAGCGATCCTGCCTCACGTGTGCGCATCATCTAGATGCATCTCCTGCACTGACTTCACCAAGTCCTGCCATGCCGCCGTGACCTGAGGGCCATCGGTCAACCGTTTGATCTCGACCGTTCCCGCTTCGATGTCCCGGTCGCCCAGCACGATCGCCAGCCGAGCGCCGGACCGGTCGGCTGCTCGCATGGCACCCTTGACACCTCGGTCACCGTACGCCATATCCACACAATGAAAACCAACGGGCCCCGCCGCTTCACCCTCACACCTGACACTGGAGTGTGTCGCTGATTTTGGACATGTTCTCGTGTTGTTGATCAGGCGGCGTTTGCCGCTTGCTGGTGGTCGGTCAGGGCTTCCGCAGGGGTGCGGTAGCCCAGTGTTGAATGCAATCGTTGCCGATTGTAGAACACTTCGATGTATTCCGCGACCGCAAACCTCGCTTTCCTTCGGGTCGGGAATGTGTAATGGTGGTACATTTCGTTTTTCAGGGTCACGAAGAAAGATTCCGCTGCGGCATTGTCGAAACACACCCCGGTACGGCCCATACTCCGGGTAATCCGGCTCTTCACAATTGAGGGTGTAGTAGTGGTCTGAAGCCGCCGGTTTCGAGTAGGCAGC
>JAUYKX010000340.1 GCA_030699055.1 Candidatus Nanopelagicales bacterium | reverse complement strand
AACCTGATGGCGATGGATGTCGAGGAGATGATCCGCGCCCAGCCGATGGATTCGGTGGTGCTGATGGGCGGTTGCGACAAGACCGTGCCGGCCCTGCTGATGGGAGCGGCCTCGGCGGGCAAGCCGGCGGTGCTGCTGGTGTCGGGGCCGATGATGACCGGCCGCCATCGCGGCGAGCGGCTCGGCGCCTGCACCGACTGCCGGCGCTTCTGGGGCCGCTTCCGCGGCGGCGATGTTGATGAGGCGGAAATCAACCAGGTCGAGGGCCGGCTGGCGGTGACCTCGGGCACCTGTGCCGTGATGGGGACCGCCAGCACCATGGCGCTGCTCGCCGAGACGCTCGGCATGATGCTGCCCAACACCTCGGCCATTCCCTCGGTCCATGCCGACCGGCTGCGCGCCGCCGAGGAGACCGGGGCCTTGGCCTCGGCCCTGGCCGGCACTGATGCGACACCCGACAAGTTCATCACCCGTGCCGCGATCGAGAACGCGCTGCGAGTCCTCCTGGCCGTTTCCGGCTCGACCAATGCGGTGATCCACCTGGCCGCCATTGCCGGGCGCGTGGGGGTCGACATCGACCTCGCCGCCTTCAATGACATGTCCGACGAAACCCCGGTGCTGGTGAATCTCAAGCCGGTGGGCGAAGGCTATATGGAGGACTTCAACACGGCTGGCGGGCTCGAGGCGGTGCTGCGCGGTATTGCCGACAAGCTGCACCTGGACACGCTCGACGTCACCGGGCAGACCCTGGCCGAGCGGCTCGACAAGCCCCTGCTCGATCCGATCGACACCCGCTATATCCGTCCCGCCGCCGAACCGGTCAGCCCGGTCGGCGGGCTGATCGCCCTGCACGGCAATCTGGCGCCGGGCGGGGCCATCCTCAAGCGGGCCGCCGCCACCGAACGCCTGCTGGAGCACGAAGGCCGCGCCGTCGTCTTCGCTTCGTTAGAGGACCTCGCCGCCCGCATCGACGACCCCGATCTCGACGTCACGGCCGACGACATCCTGGTGCTGCAGAATGCCGGCCCCCGCAGTGCCTCGGGGATGCCCGAAGCGGGCTACCTGCCGATTCCGAAAAAGCTGGCACGCCAGGGCGTCAAGGACATGGTCCGCATCTCGGACGCCCGCATGAGCGGCACCGCCTTTGGCACCGTCGTGCTGCATGTCACCCCCGAGGCCGCCGAAGGGGGGCCGCTGGCGCTGGTGCAGTCCGGCGACCGCATCCGCCTCTCGGCCTCGGGTAAAAGCCTCGACCTTCTGGTCCCGCAATCCGAACTGGAAGACCGGCGCGCCAGACTGCAGCTGGTGTCCCAGGACCACCACGCCCGCGGCTATCAGTGGTTGTATGGGCGCCACGTGGGCAATGCGACTTCAGGTTGTGATTTCGATTTTCTGCGCAAGGAACGCCTTTGACCACCAGCAAATATTCGCCACGAGTACGGAACGTGGTGCCATGTTAATCGCGTTCCTGGCCATTCCTCCAGCGATTGGCTTGGGTCCAACGGTCAACAGTGTGTCCACTTCGGAAACGAACCCGCCCTGTCTATGGTCTGTCTGTTCTTCGAGCCTGGCCTGTTCCTCATGCATCTGAGCGACTTCGAAAACTTGCACCTGATGAACGACCGATTCGGGGCCGAGAGCAGACCCGGCGGCGTCCGGACTCAAGGGCAAGAAAGCGGACCCAAGTTTGATTCAATTAACGTAGTCGCGGTCTGCAACGCATTCGGTGGGCCATGCGGGACAGGGCAAGGCAGTCGAGATGCATCGCGGAGCGGGAGGTTGTTAAGTCCTTGCCACCGAGACCTTGGTGAGGCCTTGGTGGCGTATGGTCCACTCGAAAAATATGTCATTGGCCAGGGCGTGGGACCGGCGCTACTCTGATCTATATGTTCAAACCTCCACGACACTATATTTACCTCGATGCGGTGGCCCGGCACGGTTCGATCCGTCGCGCTGCCACCAAGCTGGGGGTGGCCTCGACCGCGCTCAACCGCAAAATTCTCGAGATTGAAGAAGAGATGGGCCTGCCGCTCTTCGAGCGATTGGCAAGAGGCGTGCGCCTGACCACGGCCGGCGAAGTGCTGCTCGACTCCATCCGACGCAATATTTCCGACATCGACTCGGTCAATGCCCAGATCGAACAATTGCGCGGACTGGTTCGCGGCACCGTGCAACTAGCCATAGCTCATTCGGTATCGGATGACCTGGTGCCGTCCGCAATTGCCGAGTATCAGGGACATCACCCGCGGGTGCAGTTTCAGATCGTCGAAGGGGGCACCAGCGACCTGCTGGGAGCCCTGCTCAAGGACGAGGCCGAACTGTTTCTGGGCCACAACCCGCCGAACTCGCCGGACCTCAGCACACTTGCCGTAATCAAGCAGTCGATCTGTGCGATGATGCCGCCAGACCATCCCCTGGCTGGGCGCAGCAAGCTGAGGCTGGCCGATTGCCAACCTTATCCCGTGGCGCTGGGCAATGCCTCGTTCGGCAGCCGCTACATGATCGACCAGGTCATCAAGCGGCTGCACCTGACGCTCGATGTCCGGTTGAAGTCGAGCACTGTGCAGTCGCTGAAGGTTTTCGCGCGCCATACCGGCGCCATTTGCTTT
>JAUYKX010000323.1 GCA_030699055.1 Candidatus Nanopelagicales bacterium | reverse complement strand
AGGATCCGGACGTGATCCTGATCGGTGAGATCCGCGATACCGAAACGCTGGACACTGCCCTCAAGGCGGCGGACACCGGCCACCTGGTGCTTTCCACCCTGCACACCAACGACGCCCCGAGTGCGATCACCCGCCTGATCGAGATGGGGATTGAGCCCTTCCTGGTCGGCTCGGCGGTTGATTGCGTTTTGGCTCAGCGGTTGGCCCGGCGATTGTGCGGCCGGTGTAAGGAGCCGTACCAGCCGACTGCGGAGGCGTTGACGTCGGCGGGTTTTCCTTTCGACCCGGCCCAGCCGGTGCCGACCCTCTACCGGGCCAACGGATGCACCGTTTGTTCCCGGACCGGCTACAAGGGTCGAATGGCTCTTCAGGAAGTGATGATCGTGACCGAGGAAATCGAACGGTTGGCGGTTGGGCGGGCGACATCCTTCGAGGTCGCTGACATGGCGCGTCAGCAGGGCCTGGTGTCTCTGCGCAATGACGGAATGGCCAAGGTGGCGGCCGGGTTCACCTCGCTCGATGAGGTTCTGCGCGTCGTCGTGTGATTTGGGCTCGATTGGCGGTCATTCAAGGTCCGGGTCGGGTGGGCCGATGCCCACGGGGTGGAAACGTCGTCGCTGAGCAGTTTCGCGCCAGAGCCGACGGCAGCGCCCGCGGGGGCTCGGACGATGACCGAGCAGCAGGCCGAAACGGGCGACATCAGCTTGGTTAGCGTGCTGATGAAGATGATCGAATCCGGTGCCTCCGATCTGCACCTGACGGCGGGAGCACCCCCGATGGTGCGGGTCAACGGTGAATTGGCTCCGATACCCGACGAGCCGGTGTTGTCGGCCGCGAGCTTGCAGCGCGTCTTGTACGCGGCGATCACGCAGGCGCAGCGGGAGCGTTTCGAGGACGACTGGGAACTCGACTTTTCCTACACCGTCCCCGGAAAGGCTCGTTTCCGGGTGAACCTGTACCGGCAGCGTGAGGCGATCGGTGCGGCATTCCGGCTGATTCCGTTTGAAATCAAGAGTCTGGAATCTCTGGGTATCCCGCCGATCGTGTCCACGTTCGCGTCTTTGCCGCGAGGCTTCGTGGTGGTGACCGGGCCGACCGGATCCGGCAAGAGCACCACCCTGGCCGCTCTGGTGGATCTGGCCAACCGGACCCGTCGGGATCACATCATGACCGTCGAGGACCCGATCGAGTACCTGCACCGGCATAAGTCGTGCCTGGTGAATCAACGCGAAATCGGCAGTGACACCCGGTCTTTCTCCGAGGCGCTCAAACGCGTGCTGCGGCAGGACCCGGACATAATCCTGGTCGGCGAAATGCGCGATCTGGAGACGATTCAGGTCGCGCTGACGGCGGCCGAGACCGGCCACCTGGTGTTTGCCACCCTGCACACCCAGGATGCGGCGCAGACGGTCGACCGGATCATCGACGTATTTCCTCCCCACCAGCAGCAGCAGATTCGTCAGCAGGTGGCGGGAACCCTTCGCGGGGTGGTGTGTCAGACCCTGTGTCGGACAGCCGACGGTCGCGGTCGGGCGGCAGCCACCGAGGTGATGGTGACCACGCCGGCCATCAGCAACCTGATCCGGGATGGGAAAACCCATCAGATCTACTCGGCGATGCAGGCCGGGGCCAAGTTCGGCATGCACACGATGGACCAGCACCTGGCGGCGCTGGTCAGGGCGCGGAGGATCACCGAGGAGGTGGCCCTCACCAAGGCTCACCACGTAGAGGATTTCCAACGCCTGGCCCGCGGGCAGTGAGTTATGGGCAGTGGGTTAGGTGAGCGCTGATGTCCCCGAAGTCGTTCGAGTACCAGGTCCGCGATCGCAGCGGCAAGGTCGTCAAGGGCAAGATTGAAGCCGAGTCATCCTCGGAGGTGGCGACGAAGCTCAAAGGCATGGGCATGGCCCCGATGTCGATCAACGCGGTTGGCGGCGGTGGGCTGCGCACTGAGATCAAGATCCCGGGTTTCGGCGGCCGAATCAAACTCAAGGAGCTGGCGGTCATGGCGCGTCAGCTCGCGGTGATGATCGACGCCGGTTTGCCACTGCTGCGGGCGCTGACCATCCTTGAGTCCCAGACCACGAACAAGACCCTGGCCGGGGTGCTGTCGAAGGTACGAACGGACGTGCAGACGGGCAGTTCGTTGTCTCAGGCCCTGGCCCGGCATCCGACGGTCTTCCCCCCTTTGATGATTTACATGGTTCGGGCGGGAGAAGTCGGCGGGTTCCTCGACAGCGCGTTGCTGCAGATCGCGCAGAATCTCGAGGCCGACGTCAAATTGCACGGGAAGATCAAGTCGGCGATGACGTACCCGGTGGTCGTCGCGGTAATCGCGATCTTGGCCATGATCATCATGCTGGTGTTCATCGTGCCGGTTTTCGCCGAGATGTTCCAGCAGCTCGGCGGTGAACTACCCCTGCCGACCCAGATTCTGGTCGCGATGTCCAATGCCCTCCGCGTTGGCACGCCGTTCCTGGTCATTCTTCTGATCGCTCTGCTCATCACGTGGAAGCAGGTCAAGTACAAGCCCGGCGTGCGGAACGTGGTCGACCCGATGAAGCTGAAAATGCCGGTGTTCGGCGTGCTGTTTCAGAAGGTGGCGCTGGCCCGCTTCTCCCGAAATCTGGGAACGATGGTGCATGCCGGTGTGCCGATCCTGCAGGCGCTGGACATCGTGGCCGACACGTCCGGCAACGTGGTCGTCGTCCGGGCGATGAGGGATGTGCAGAACTCCGTCCGCAATGGCGAACCGTTGGCCCGGCCATTGGCCAAGCATCCCGTTTTCCCCTCGATGATGGTGCAGATGATGTCCGTGGGGGAGGACACCGGCGCCCTCGACACCATGTTGGGCAAGATTGCCGAGTTCTACGACGCGGAGGTGGAGGCGACCACCGATGCCCTGACCTCCCTGATCGAACCTCTGATGATCGCGTTTGTCGGCGCGATGGTCGGCGCGATGGTGATTGCTCTTTACCTGCCGATATTCAAGGTGTTTGAACTGATCAAGTAGTTGATCGGGTGGATCGGCGTTTGCCACGTCGCGCGGGGCGTGGCGTTTCGGGGATGCCGACCGGCACGACGTTGACGACGGCGCCGCAGTGATGGAGAAGTCGCAAGGCGGTCGTGACGCCCGGATCACGGTCGCCGGATTCGTAGGCGTATACGGCGGCTCGCGATGTCTTGGCAGCTCGCGCCAAGGCACTGACAGACAGGCCCGCGTTCCGCCTGGCGCTGCGTAGCGCTTCGGCGACCGGGGTTGGCCCAAGCGTGATCGCATCGCTCGACGGCGCGCTGACATCACCGGCGACCACGATCACTCCTCTCGTGACCCGAAGGGGCCGACGACCGGCGGCCACCCCACCAGCGCACGATGCGCTGCCATGGCGAGGTGTGACTTGTCGGAGGGAAAATCTGTTGCACGATGAACTGCGACTTCGGAAGCAGGCGCTTGCTCCCAAGCACGTTTTCGGCGATGGAAAGAACCTCGTCGGCGGACGAGGCGCGGCACTGGCGGGCGAGGAACCGGATGTCGTCGTCATCGCGATCGATCCGGGCGGCCTGTACCTTCAGTGCCAACAAATAGCGCGCTGAGGGCACACTCACCGAGACGCCGGGTTGATCGATAATGACTCTTGCCTCCGGGTCCGGACCTGGCAGAAGTCCCTTCACGGCGTCGTTTAGCCAGTCGTCGGGTAGCCCTTCGTGCCGGGCCGCGATTCGCCGGGCTGCCGCATGGACGACCGACTTTGGCTCGAACACCCCATCCACGTCGCGAGTGAGACGCCGCGTATTGAACGCGAGCGTCATGGCGGCACCACCGACAATGAATAGCTGCGCTTTCATGCCGTGGGCCGACAGATCCGCTCCCAGCTCCTCAAGCAGTCTGATGATCTCGTATCGGCTGAGCAGGGGGCCGTGGTGTGTATCGCTCATACCGATACCAGGGAATCCTGCTCAACGACAACGCCTCTGACCAGGAAATCCGTGGGCGCATGGGCCAAGGAATACGCGAACAGTCGGTCATCGCCCGGGTGCCAGAACGTACCGAGGCAGCGGTCGGGCCTGGAGGTCCACGCCGGCGCTCTGTCGCCGGTCCGGGTGCACCGGTAGGCGACCGCAGCGGCGACGAGTGCATCCGGAACCGGCAGGCCCGTGGGAGTTGGCTCGCTGTCGTCCAGGTCTCCGTGAGCGAGCCAGTCCGCAACCAGCCTCACGTAGTCCGAGGTGTCGCTGGTTGCCAGCGCCACGGCCAGCTCGGCAACTGGATAGGCCATCGGCATACTGTACCGGATCCGATACATTCGCGCTGCGGGGGTTTGAGCAGTTGAGGCTCAATCGATAGTTGACCGGGCGCGACGTGGGGTCCAATCTGCGCGTTCGGATGGCCGAACCGTGGCAGGATGCGCGCCATGGTCAATTCCGGTGGAAAATTGGGGCGGTCGCTGGTGGCGGTCGCGGCAGTCGGGACGGTGGCGCTCCTGGGTGTGGCAGGTTGCTCGTCGGATAGCGGCGACCAGGGCCCCAACGTGCGTGACACGTCAACCAACGTGCAGTTCACGGCCTGCACTCCGGAGACGTGTGCGGGAGTTATCGACGGGTTCCCATTCGAGATCGTGATGCCGACCAGGTGGAACGGCAGCCTGTTGGTTTACTCGCCGGATGCCCCAGCGCGGGATGCCTCCGGGGCGTCCACCGCAGCCATTGCCGAGGTGGCGCCCGGATGGGCAACCCAATCGCGGGCGGCGGCTGACGGGCTGCTCACCGCTGGGTATGCACTCGCGGGCTTATCTACCCCCGGAACCGGCTGGCCGGTGGAGGCGCAGGTCCAGGCGATGGGCAAGCTCCGAGAGCACTTCCTGTCCCAGGTCGGACAGCCGAACCGGGTTTATTCGTGGGGGCAGGGCGTGGGTGCGGTGTCCAGCGCGCTGGCCGCCGAACGGCAGGACTGGGTGAACGGTTCCGCTCCGATGTGCGGGTTGCTGGCCGGGGTCAACCCCAACTACGACCTGGCTCTGGACGCCGCCTACCTGGTCAAGACGCTGCTCTATCCCGGAATGAAGTTGTCCGACTACAAGTCGGCGGCCGAGGCGGCCAAGAGCTACCGCGAGGCGATGGCCGCCGTGCGGAAGGCGGCGGCGGACGTCTACGGACCGGGCGGCATGCAGCTGGCGGTAATCGCCGCGGCGGGTGAAATCCCCACCAAGAATGCCGTCAACTCCGGCAGCGGACTTCGGGGCAAAGCGGTCACGGTCCCCGATGCATTGTCCGCGATTGTGGCCCGGAGCACCGTCGGTCGGTTTGAGATCGAACAGCAATTCGGTGGAAATCCGTCGACGAATGTTGACACCGACTACGGGGCGCGGGTGACCAAGTCCGAACGCGAGGTGCTGGCCATTTTCGACAAGAAGGCCGTCGACAAGTACCTGGCGATGGCCAACAAGGGCAAGCGGGTGGCCGCTGACCCGGCTGCCCGGGAGGCCGCCAGCCAATCCGGTGCGTTGACCGGCCAGGTGCGGGTGCCAACTGTCACTCTTCACACCGAGTACGACGCTCAGGCGATAGTGCAGAACGAGTCGATGCCGGCCGTGATGGCGGCCCGGGCGGGCGCCGACCAACTACGACTACTCAAGATCAACGTAACTTCCCCGCCTGGCTCCTACCCGGAGAAGGGATCGGTGGCTTACGGGGCCGGTCACTGCAACTTCACGCCGCAGTCGGTGCAGGGCGTCATCGCGATCGTCAATGACATGGTGCGCGACGACATCTTCCCGACCGTGGTCAACACAACTCGCCTGCTGGGGGCGGAGAGCGGCTACAACCCCGATTACCGACTGCGCCAGTGGCCGGTCGGACCGGATCTGCCAGCCAGTGCCGGGTCCCCGCCGGTGGAGGAATCGCCCGGCCCGGGCGAGTCACCGGCTCCTGAGGGCGAGTAGCCGAAGGTTCTGCTGAATTCCTGGTTACCCGAGAGGGGCAGCCGCTGATCCTCTCGGGTAAGGAGCCGGGTACATCGATCCGCGCTGATGGGGTGGAGGCAACCCACAGCTATGACCTGTTTGGAGGATAGGTAGACGGAGTTGTACCGCTTGGTTTGCGTGACGCATCCAAGCGCTGATAAGAAGATCCCGACCGGCACCGGTCCACTACGTGAGGAGTAAAGACAGTGACAAGATTATTCGGAAAGCGAGCGATCGCAGTGATGGGGGCCGCCGCTCTCGGCGTGGGGACCTTGATGGCTGCGGCACCGGCCCAAGCAGATGCAACTACCAAATACGGGGTGGCAGCTACCGGCCACATTTCAGCTTCGGTGTTGACTTTGCCGATCCAGGGAGGCGAAATTACCGGAGACGATGGGACCGGTTCCGGGGAGGTCACCATTTACATGACTGGCTCGGGTCAGGTCCCGCTGGCTGTCGCCAAAGCGACTATCACGCCGACGAAAATTACTGCGGATGTTACCGCCTCCGGCCACACCGTGGCGATTTCGTTGGACGGCGCAGGCTATGTCTACAGCGGGTCGATGACCATTTTGGGGATACCGGCGACGGTCACCGACCTGACGCTGGTTCCTCCGGGCCCAGGACCCAAGCCGACTCCCGGGCCTACCCCAAGCGGCAAGGCCACCCAGGTGTTGCAGTGCGCCGGACTGCCGGCCAAGGTGAAGAAGCGTGGCGTCACCGTCCTTCGCAGCCGTGCCTGCAAGACCAACACTGGCGAGAAGGTGCATGTGCAGGTTCTCGGATCGCACCACGGCAAGGTGATGGGTGACCGCAGGGCGAAGCGCTTCTTCCGGGTCTCGGTGAACAAGCGGGGTCGCGTCTCGGTGCGAACCTTTGGCAAGACCTTCGACGTTCACGTGCTGGAGAGGGCTCACGAGACCGCCACCTACCACGCATACTTCGCCGGGAAGAACGTGCATCTATAGGAGGTACAACCTCATCGAAGGCCACCTCGCCGCTTCGGCGGCGAGGTGGCCTTCGATTATTTCATCCGCGCTGGTTCAATCGCCTCGGTTCAATCGCCGCAGTGCGGACCGGCGGGTCGGTGGACCGGCGGGGAGCTGGGAAGTCCGCTGGCGCAGAATGCGCGCTCCGAGGGTCTGTCGCGGCGCCAGAGCCACTAGCCAGAGCGACCTGCGGCAACAGTGATTTCTGGGGAGCGTCAACTCCTTCTCTATAGCAAGTAGGCCCCCGCGAAGCGCGGCGAATGACGAATGGACGGTTTTCCGGTCATTTGTGACAGCATGTGATCACGTGTTCGCTACTGCGCATGGGTGACGTGATCTGCGCCAGAATCATCTCGACCATAGCCTCATCGCGGGTCGAGAAGCAGCGGAGGATTGATGAAACGGACGTTGGTTGGTGGGTTGTTGTTGGCGGTGCTGGCGACG
>JAUYKX010000319.1 GCA_030699055.1 Candidatus Nanopelagicales bacterium | reverse complement strand
GGCCTGAAAACGGACGATCGAGGTCAGTCGGCCCGAGCGCGTGGTGCTTTCGGCCTGGGCGCGGATGGCTTCCAGATGCCGATCCACCCAATTGCCGAAATCGCGAGCCTGCCGAGCGTCGGCGAAACGGAAGACGGGGGTTCGCTGCATCGAGTCGCCCACGACGGTTGTGCGGGCCCCGCCATGGGCGGACAGGGCGCGCATGCCCCGTGAATAGCTCGCCACCAGCGTGCCCTCGGTGGTGGCCAGCGGTACGTAGAAGTCACCGCGAGCATGTTCTCCGTTGATTCGCAGTGGTCCGGCCAACCCGATCGGGACCTGGGCGACGCCGATGAAGTTCTCGATGTTGCCGGGCAGGGTGCCCGGGTCGAGCGAGTACTTACCGACGTGGCGGAGTTCGACGCCGGTTCGCTCGGTCGCGAATGCTCGGCGGGCGGCGGCCATCTCCTCGGTGTGGTCGTCCTGCGGTCGGCGCGGGATGCGCGGTGGCTGTGCCGGACCGTTCATCGTCACCCTCCCTCCGACTGACCGGTTGACCGTATCAGTCAGCGATGAGTGATTCGCCCGGTCTGTGTTCAAGACGGAAGTGCTGCGCCCTCGCCGGTAGCCTGCCCGAATGAGCGATGGAGTCGAAGCCCCCCGGGAGCGGGTCCTGCGCGCTGCCGAGCGACAGTTCCGACGATTCGGCTATCGGCGCACGACGGTCGATGACATCACGCGCGAGGCCGGTGTGGCCAAGGGGAGTTTCTACCTGCACTTCGCGTCCAAGGAGGACGCCTACCTGGCGGTGGTCGAGGAGTCCCTGGCTCGATTTCTGGCCCGGGCGGAGGCGGCGCTGCGACGACAGGACAGTGTGCCGCGGCGAATGCGGACGCTGGTCCGGGTGACGGCCGAGCATTACGGTGGCGACGATCTTCTGCGCGCGTCGATGTTCGGCGACGGTGGCCTGGCCGAGGGGGACCCGGCGCGGCGAGCGGCGGCCATTCAGCGGGCCCGGTTGAGGGCGCTACTGGCCGAGGTGATCGCGGCTGGCCAGGCCGAGGGCACGGTGCGGGCCGAACTCGATCCGCAGGCGACGGCGGCGGTGCTGTTCGAGGTGGGCTGGGCGATTGTGCTGCGGGAGCTCGATGGCACCAGCGATGTGCCGTTCGAGACGGCCCTGGGAGTTTTGAACGATCTGGTCGGTCTGGGTTTGTTGACCAGATGACTGATACGGTTCTCTGGTCAGTCGCGGGCCGGATTGGCTCGACGAATCCAGGGAAGGATTTGAAATGGCCGAGGACGTTTTGTTGGAGATCTCGGACCGGGTGGCTCGCGTCACCCTGAACCGTCCGGATCGGCTCAACACGATGGCGATCGAAACCGTGGACGCGCTGTGTGATGCCCTGGCCGAAGTCGGCGCGTCGGACGCGAGGGTTGTCGTGCTCGCCGGGAACGGGCGGGTGTTCTGCGCGGGGGCCGACCAGGCCGAGATGTTCGAGCGATCCGCGGGTGACTGGGAGCGGATCGTCCGGCGATACCTGGACCCGGTCCGGGCGCTGATCTCGCTGCCGCAGCCGGTCATCGCGGCACTCCACGGCGATGCCGTCGGGGGTGGTTTCGGACTCGCGTTGGCCTGCGACATTCGGGTGGCGGCCGAGGGGGTCCGGTTGGGTTCACCGTTCGTGCCGATCGGGCTGGCCGGTTGCGACATGGCGGCCGGCTGGTTCCTGCCGCGCTACCTGGGTTTGGGCCGGGCCACAGAACTCATGATGACCGGTCGCCTGATCAAAGCCGCCGAAGCCTTCGAGCTGGGGCTGGTCACGCAGGTGGCTGCCGTCGACCAGTTCGAGACAGCCACACAGGCCTGGGTGGACCGGCTGGCGGCCGGCCCGCCGCTGGCGCAAGCCTGGACGAAGCGGGCAATTCACCGGTCGCTCAACTCGGATATGGAGGCCGAGTTCGAGTTCGAGATCCTGGCCCAGGTGCAGTGCCTGCAGACGGCCGACCACCGGGAGGGCATAGCCGCTTTTCGTCAAAAGCGTCGACCGGAGTTCAGCGGTGAGTGAGTCGGGCGCGCCGGAATCAGTCGAACTGTTCCGGGCCGAGGTGGCCCGGTTCTCTGCCGCCGAGATCGCACCCGGCGCGCAGGCGTGGGACGACGCCGAGCGCTTTCCCCGCGAACTATTCGGCAAACTCGGTTCGCTCGGCTGGCTTGGGGTGGGCCTGCCGGAGAAGCTGGGGGGCTCGGGGGGCGGCGCTGTCGAACGCGCCGTGTTGATCGAGGAGCTGGCGCGGGCGTCGGCCGGTGTCGCCCTCGGAATCTACGTACACAGTGCGCTGGCCACGGCCGCTATCGCCACCATCGGGTCGGCCGAATTGCGCGAGCGTTACGTGCCACGATTGGTGTCCGGCGAACTCACCGGGGCTTGGGCGTACGCGGAGCCGGATTCAGGGGCCGACGTGACGCGGGTTCGGTTGCGCGCCGCTCAGGAGGGTGATTCCTTCGCCCTGACCGGGACCAAGCTGTACATCACGAACGGGACCTTCGCTGACGTGCTGGTGGTTGTGGCGCGAACCGGCGGGGAGCCGGGCAGTCTCGGCGGGATCTCGGTCCTGGTGGTGGACGGGGACGCTGCGGGACTCGAGCGCCGCCCGATGAGCAAGCTCGGCATGAGGGCCTCCGAATTGGGCGAATTGCACTTCGACGGATGCGTTGTGCCGAGGCGGAACCTGGTCGGTGACCTGGGGAGCGGATTCCGTCAGTGCCTGCCCGTTCTGTCGCAGGGACGGGTGTTCGGTGGCGCGTTGGCCCTGGGGCTGGGTGGCGCGGCGTTGTCCGAAGCCGCTCGTCACGTGGCGGTGCGCGAGCAGTTCGGCGGACCGTTGTCCAGGCAGCAGGCGGTCAGGTTCACCATTGCCGACATGGCGGCCCGACTACGGGCGGCCCGGGCTCTCGTCTACGACGCCGCGCGGCGGCTCGATGCCGGCTTGGATTACGACACCGACGCTTCGATCGCCAAGTTGTTCGCTTCGGAAACCGGCACCTGGCTGGCCGAGCGGGCGTTGCATCTGCACGGCGCGCAGGGGTTCATGGCCGACGGCATCGCCCAGCGTTGCTACCGCGACTGCAAGATCCTCGAGTACGGCGAAGGGGTCAACGAACTGCAGCGCGAGATGATCTACAAGGCGGTGGCCAACGGCTTCAGGCCCTGAACGATGGGACCTCGAATGGTCGGGTCCGGCGAACGCCCCTATTGACCCCGGCCGGCGGCCAGCTCGGCCCGCAACTCCAACTCGTCGCGCGGAACCAGTCTCGGCCGTTCGACGATGAACATGCAGGCCCAGTAGCAGGTGAAGCCCAGCAGGATGCCCGCGTACACGTCCATCAGGTAGTGCTGGCGCAGCATGACCGTCGCGGGGTAGATCAGCAACAGCCACAGCATCAGGATCCAGGAAGTTACGGGAATGCGCTTGCGCAAGCGGAACAGCGCGATGATGGCGATCGTGGTCCAGGCGCAGTGGCCGGATGGGTAACCGTTGAACGGCATGTCCTTGCCCCAGACCGTTTCGACGAGGAACCCCTGGAAGCCGTCGGGCACGGTGACGTCGTCGCGCAGAACGTTGGTCTGGAACAGCCAGTAGGCCAAGTCCATCAGCAGTTGCGCGGCGATCAGCGCCAGCCCATAGGTCAGGAACCGTTTGAAGGTCCCGAAGGCCAGGGTCAGTATCGATGTGACAATCGGAATGATCACGAGGAAGCTGATGTAGGGGATGGCCAGTAGCGGAACGAAGGGGATTTTCTCGTCCAGCCAACTGCGCAGGATGAAGGTTTGGTACGGGTCCTGGCCGGTGAGCGGCTGGACCAGTTCGCCGGTCG
>JAUYKX010000316.1 GCA_030699055.1 Candidatus Nanopelagicales bacterium | reverse complement strand
CGTCGCCGAACTTCAGGAACTGAATTCGCAGGTCGCATTTGTGCGACGGCTGGACCTGGACAGGTTGCGCCACCTGCATCGCCAATCGCCGAACGTCTGAGGAGGCCAGAGATGTCGGACATCAGAAGTCTTGTCGCCCGGGTCGAGTCCGGCCCACAGGGACCGGACGTCGGAGCCTTCTTTGACTTCGACGGCACTCTCATCGCGGGCTACTCCGCCCTCGCTTTTCTCAAGTACCGCCTGCGCAAACGTGAGATTCCCATCGACGAGTTGGTCAAGACCATTGGCGAGAGCATCGATTACGAACGCCACAGTCACGACGTGGGCGTCCTGATGCACATGGGGGTCGAAGCGCAGGCCGGCCGATCTGTTGACGAGTTTGAGGCTTGGAGTCGAAAGGTATTTGCCCGAGAGATCGCCAAGATGTTGTACCCCGACGTTCGTGAACTGATTCAGGCCCACAGCGATGCCGGTCACACCCTGGCGATCGCGTCGTCGGCGACCCGTTACCAGGTCGAACCGACGGCGGCCGACCTGGGCATCGACAACTTGATCTGCACCGAAATGGGAGTCGATTCGGAAGGCAAGATCACAGGAAAGCTGGCCGGACCCATTCGGTGGGGTTACGAGAAGGCAGCCGGGGTCGAGGCTTTCGCCCGCGACCGGGAGATTTCCCTGGCCAGTTCATACGCCTATTCCAACGGGTTCGAGGACCTGCCGCTACTCGAGTCGGTGGGTCATCCGACAGCACTCAACCCCGACGATGAGCTGGAAAAGACCGCTGTCAAACGGCATTGGCCGGTGGCCCGATTGACTCAGCCAGCCAAACCCAACGCGATAAATGCGATTCGCACCGTCGCCGGACTCGGTGCATTCGGTCTGGGGATTGCGACGGGAAGTCTGTTCGGAATTCTCGGACACAACCGGCGCTTCGGCGCCAACGTAGCCTCGGCCATCGCCCCGGATCTGGCCCTGTCGATCGCCGGTGTTCGGCTCAATATCGTCGGCCGGGAGAACCTGTGGAAGGCCCGACCCGCCGTATTCCTGTTCAACCACCAGAGCCAACTCGAGGTGCTGGTCCTCGGGGCCTTGCTCCGGCGCAATTTCACCGGCGTGGCCAAGAAACAACTCGCCCATGACCCCTTCTTCGCCCCGATCGGATACATGGCCGACGTCGCCTACATCGACCGGGCGAACAACGCGGCCGCCCGGGTCGAACTGGAACCTGTGGTCAAAGCCCTGAAGCATGGGCGCTCCCTGGTGATCGCGCCTGAGGGGACCCGGTCCCCCACCGCCAAACTGCTCCCATTCAAGAAGGGGCCCTTCCACATCGCCATTCAGGCGAACGTCCCCATCGTCCCGATCGTGTTGCGCAATGCCGGAGAATTGATGCCGCCCCACTCATATGTCATCACGCCCGGAACCCTGGACGTGGCGGTCCTTCCCCCGGTCCACCCCGACGGTTGGAACCACGACAACCTGGACCAGCACATCGCCGAGGTGCGGCAGATGTACGTTGACACGCTCTCCCACTGGCCGACATCGGAGGACTGAGTTCGGATCAAACGGCGCCTTGGTCGTCGCGGCCTCTCCTTGCCGTTGCCGCTACCACCGCCACCCAGCCTTCGGCTTGGTTCGGGTATTGCGCGCGCCACCCGGCCACGTCGCGGAATCGCCGATTCGACACGCGATGCGAGCGACTCATCGCCCGGGTCCGCGATCCCCCCAAAGCCGCTATCGCCGCGCCTGTTGAGTTCAAACGACCGATTCCCAGAGCCGAGGCGATGGCGTCCATCTGAGCGGCCTTTGTCCCCGGCTCATCCTCAACGATGTTGTATACGCCGGCGGGCACTTCCAAAGCGGCGATGACGGCCGTCGCCGCATCATCGGCATGAATCGTTGACACGTATCCGTCATTCGTACCGACGGTATTACCCAGCCCTCTCCGCGCCGCTCGCAGCGTCGAACGAGTGGCTTCGCTGTCGGCCGCGTACACCTGACCGAAGCGCAGCGATACCCCGACCTGGCCGTCCGCGGTCAACCGTTGCGCCTGCTCCTCGGCCTCCACCGCCCCCGCCGTGACCTTGGTTTGACTTACCGGCCAGCTCTCTTCGATCCAATCGTCACCGCCGTCCGGATACAGCAGAGTCGTCGACGCCTGGATGAAACGCGAACCGCCCGCCGACGACATGGCCTCCACCAATCGGCGGGATGTGTCACGCCACTCACGATCCACGGACGTCCAGGCACTGGTACGCCAGGCGCGGGAGGGGCGAGGAACCTCCCCCGCCAGGTTGACCACGATGTCAATGTCCGCCAAAGCGCGGGATAGCGCCAAACCGTCGTCCAGGTCAATAGGGACGGGCAGCGCGCCGGCCAATACCGCGGCCGTACTGCGTTCCGCGCGGCCAACAGGCACCCGGACTTCCACGCTTTGCTCGGCAAGCTGCCGGACCACCCGACGGGCGATCACACCTTGCCCTCCAGCGACAAAGATCCGCATTGCCTCTCCCCAACCCAACGCGCCAATTGATCGGCTCAAGGTATCGGCTGCAACCCGCAATTGCCCGCTGTTCCTTGTCTTCTCCTGCCCGAAAACGCCTGCCCGTCAACGAAAGTCCAATTTCGGTGTCCCTTACCGATCGTTGCGCCCCCGGTCTGTGACAATCTGTCGCCATGACCGCGGCCCTCTATCGTTTGGCCCGGGCCTCCGCCAAACATCGATGGCTGGTGCTCGCTGGTTGGGTCTTGATGGGCCTGTTCATCGTCGGACTGAACAACGCGATTCCCGGCGCCCCCAAGTCCACCTTTTCCCTGTCCGGCACGGACTCCGCCACGGCGATCAATCTGGTCGGAGCGGCGTTCTCCGAATCGAGCTCGGGTCTTGCCCCGATCGTGCTCCACGACCCCAATGCCGATCTGACCACCGGCAGCGGCGCGCAGATCGTGTCCCGAACTGTGGCCGCTCTCGAGGCCCGGAAAGACGTGGTCGGGTTGATCGACCCGACCGAACAACCATCCTTGATGTCGGCCGATCATCACACGGCGATTCTGCAGCTCACTCCGACTTCCGACGCCCTCCGCACGACTGCCCAAGCCGCCGATCTGCTTCAGGCAGCCCAGGACGCCGCCGGTCCCGGTGTTGAAGTCGCGGCCAGCGGCATTCTGGGTACCGAGCTCTCCAGTCCGGCCACTCATACGTCGGAACTGCTCGGGTTGGGCGCCGCGGTGATCGTCTTGTTCCTGACGCTTCGGCGGTGGTCGGCGGTATTCATTCCTTTGATCAACGCAATCGTTGCCGTCGGCCTGGGTCTCGCTGTGATCAAGGCGCTGGGCAAGTTGGTGTTCATTCCTGATGTCGCTCCCACCCTCGGCACCATGCTCGGACTCGGCGTCGGGATCGACTACGCCCTATTCCTGATCACCCGCCACCGGAAGATGCTCAGCCAGGGATTCAGCGTCCCCGATTCCCTGGGACGAACTGCGGGGACAGCAGGAGCGGGGCTCGTCTTCGCGGGCGGAACCTTGATCGCCGCCGTATGCGGCCTGGCCCTTACCGGCCTGTCATTCCTCACTTGGCTTGGCATTTCCGCGGCCATCGTGGTGGCACTGGCGGTGCTCTCCTCATTAACCCTGGTACCAGCGTTGTTGAGCATTGTCGGCCGACGGATCCTTCCCAAAAAGATCCACGCCCTCGACCACGGGCAACACGACGCCCTGGATCGATCAGGATGGGCTCGAATCGCCGACGCGGTCACCGGCCGACCCTGGACGGCGGCCATCGTCTCGATCGTGTTGTTATTGATCCTGGCGCTTCCGGTCACCACCATGTCGCTGGGAATGTCCGACGCCGGCGACATGCCGAAGAACACGACGGCCCGGCAGTCCTACGACATGATCAACGAGGGTTTTGGCCCGGGAGCCAACGGTCCGCTACTGGTGGTGGCGCAGTTGTTCGCCCCAGCTCAGGCACCCGCCAAGATTCCTCCGGGAACCAAGGACCCGCGCACCGCGGATCCCCGCCTCGTGAGTCTGCGGCAGGACCTGGGTCAAACACAGGGCGTGATTTCCACCAACCCGCCGGTGGTCAGTCCGGACGGTGGCGTCGCCTTCATCCAAGTGACACCAGCGTGGGCTCCGTCGGATCCGCGGACGTCGGATTTGGTCAGCTATTTGCGAACCACGACTCTCCCCCGGGCGACGTTCGACGAGGGAATGGCTGCTCATGTCGGCGGCATCACCGCCGCCACGTCGGACCTCTTTGATCTGATCGCCGAACGCACCCCCTGGTTCATCGTCGGCGTGATCCTGTTGGCATTCACCCTTCTGATGCTGGCCTACAGATCACTGCTCATCCCGTTCAAGGCCGCACTGATGAATTTGGTGTCGATCACAGCGGCCTACGGGGTGGTAACGGCTATTTTCGAAAAGGGCTGGGGAGCACATCTGATCGGACTCGAAGGTCCCATTCCGATCGACTCGTATGTACCGATGATGATGTTTGCCGTGCTGTTCGGCTTGTCGATGGACTACGAGGTGTTCCTCCTGACCTCCTTCAGGGAACACTGGGCTCAATCCGGGGACATGGTGGTTTCGGTTCGTCGTGGATTGGCCGATACCGGTCGGCTGGTGACCTCGGCTGCTTTCATCATGGTGGTGGTGTTCGCCAGCTTCATCCTGTCCGACACCCCGCTGGTGAAACTGTTCGGAGTGGGTCTGGCCACGGCAGTCATCGTCGACGCGACGATCGTCCGATGTGTCCTTGTGCCGGCCATCATGGTGTTGGCAGCCAAGGGCACCTGGTGGCTGCCCGGGTGGCTCGACCGTTTGCTCCCCCATCTCCACGTGGAGGGCGACCCGACCGCACTAGATGAATTGGCATCGAAACCCAAGCGCAGTGGCGTGGGCCATCGGACCCTAATTGCCGCCCGACCGACCGAAGTGATCGGTGCTGTGGTCGGCGCGGGAGCGTCATGGTTCCTGATGTCCCACCTCCCCGGTGTGCCCACCTCTCTTGCCGCGCCGATCGCCGCCGCTGCCGTGGTCGGCGCAA
>JAUYKX010000314.1 GCA_030699055.1 Candidatus Nanopelagicales bacterium | reverse complement strand
GACCTGTCTCCGAAGGAGACGCAGGGCTGCCATTCCCGAATCGGCTTCCAGAATTTCCCTTCCCGGGGCGCGCAGCAGTTCCTTCAGGGCCAATCGATTGGCCTGAATATCGTCCACCACGAGGATGGTCACTTCCGAGGTCATTGATGGTCGCCTTGTCGCCGGCTCGGGTGGGTTCAACGGTCGAGCCCAGGTATTCAGGCTATCGATCGACACGTCGGGGATGCCAACTTTCGGCTTCACGGGCAATTCGGAGCCGTTCAATACTCCGATCGGGTGATCCCGGAGCAGTGGGGGCTGAAAAATGTTTGCGCATCTGAGCTCTCGGCACTCATGAGTCCGCAAGCGCGATTCGGCAAACAGCCGAAACGCCCACACCGGAGGAGGAATCATGAACAGGTCAGACAAGTGCCGTCGACGCAATTGGTTGGCAGTCGCCGTCGGGATCGCGGTCGCCGCACCCGCGATCGGTTTGGTCGCCAGCCCGGCTCAGGCCGCGCTCACTTCGCGGGTATTGGAGGCGAACGGCGACCTCGTGCTGCGGGCGAACAACGTCAGCACGTCGGTCGGTGTCGGTTACTGGAACGACCGGATTCGAGTCGCCCAGGCGGGCGGCGCCACCACGGAGTACCCAACGAATCAGGTGCGACGAGTGGTCTTTCACGGCGGAACGGGCAATGACTCGTTGAATGCCTCGAGCATGCGAATTCCGGTGGTCGCGTACGGCAACGGCGGTAACGACACCTTGATCGGCGGTTCGGCGGCGGACTATCTCAACGGCGGAACAGGCAGTGACACCCTGCGAGGCAATGGCGGCGACGACACGATCGTGGCCATCGACAACGGCACTTCCGACACTGTGGTCGGGGGTTCGGGGCGGGATGCCATCTGGACCGATGTCAGCGGTGGCCGCCGCGACGCGATCAGCGACCTGAGGGCCGAAGACATGAACAACGCGGTCAGTTCATTTTTCAACGGTGCCGACCGGACGCTCAACGGAGATTCGATCGCGGATCCGACGACCACCGGTGGACGGACCTACGCCCGCTTCTCGGGTCGCCCGCTGTTCGGCAATTCGGGACCGTCGGGCCGGGACGTTCGCCAGGGAGGATTGGGCAACTGCAAGACGATGTCGGCGCTGTCGGCTCTGCCCCACAACACGGTGTCGGGTAACGCCTGGCCTGTCCGCTCCCGGATGGTGGACTTCGGTGACAACACCTTCGGGGTCCGGCTGGGCAACCGCTACGTCCGGATCGACGCCGACTTGCCGGTGGGCAATGCGGCAACCGGAGCCACGGCGGCCAACGTCTCCTACGGCAAGCTCGGGCCCAACGAGTCGCTGTGGGTGGCCCTGGCGGAGAAGGCCATGGCCTACGACCAGTCCCCGGTTGGCGCGCCCGACTACGCATCACTGAACCGCAGCGGCAGCCAACACGTATTCGCCGCATTCGGTAGCTCAAGCACCGGAACACCATTGATCAACAGCTTCGCCTCGAGCGCCACTGATCTGGGCAACAAGCTGTACCAACGGTGGAACAGCTACCAGAACGTGACCATCTCCCTGGTCGGGGGTCATACCACGGGACTGCCAGGCGGCCATGCGTACACGGTGTGGCAGGTGCGGCGCAATGCGGCCGGCACGGTCACCGCCCTGGTGCTCCGCAACCCATGGGGAAACGACGTCGGGAGCGGCAACCCCGGGTACCCCGACGACGGCAACACACAAGACGGGATCGTCACGGTGACCCCCGCCCAGGTGTGGAGCGGCAACGGCAGCCGCATCAACTGGGGAACCCGCATCAACTGACGCGGTGACCTGATCCACGACGACAGAGGCCCGGCCCCCATCTCACGGGGTCGGGCCTCTCTCGTCGCTCGCGCCGACAACCGCCCGATCCACCAGCCCGGGCCATACTGAAGGAGCTTCCCGATTAGCGCCCCCGTTGCGAACTCGCTACGGTCGATCAAGAGACCCAGCCGAAAACATGGAGGCGATTCGCTTGAGCCCCGTCAAGACGTCGACAGAGAACAAGGTCGACCCCGAGAAAACAGCGGGATCAGACCTCGAGAAGATCCCTCTCCCCGACGTGCTCAAAAACCTCGAGGCCGACCCCTCCGCCGGATTGACCGCTGCCGAGGCCCAGGCCCGGTTGGCCAAGTACGGGCCCAACGCCCTGCCCGAGAAAAAGGTCAACCCCATTCGCAAGATTCTCGGCTACCTCACAGGGCCCATCGCCTACATGATCGAGGCGGCGGCGATCGTCTCGGCGATTATCGGCCACTGGGAAGACTTCGCCATCATCTTCGCACTGCTGGCCTTCAACACAACGTTGGACTTCTGGCAGGACATGAAGGCGACCAGCGCCCTCGAAGCCCTCAAGAAAGGGCTGGCCCTCGATGCCACCGTGATGCGTGACGGCAAGTGGGTCGGGGTCAAGGCGGACCGGATCGTTCCCGGTGACATCGTGAAGATCCGCCTCGGCATGATCGTTCCTGCTGACATGAGACTGGTCTCCGGTGACTACGCCTCGATTGATCAGGCCGCGCTCACCGGCGAATCACTTCCGGTTTCGAAACAGGTCGGGGACCTCGCCTACTCGGGGAGTGTGGTCCGTCAGGGCGAAATGATCGGAGTCGTCGTCGGCACGGGTTTGAACACCTACCTGGGCCGCACCGCCAAGCTCGTGGCTGGCGCCGGGGCAGTCAGTCATGCCCAGAAGGCGATGTTCACCATCGGCAATTTCCTGATCATCCTCGCGGTGATCCTGGTGATCGTGCTGGTCCTGATCGAGGTGTACCGCAGTCTGGTCGTCGCTCACAGCTTCGACCTGGCTGACGCCGCCAACCTTCTGCAACTGGTTCTCGTGCTACTGGTCGCCTCGATTCCGGTGGCCATGCCCGCAGTGTTCTCGGTGACCATGGCTCTGGGCGCCGTCGCCCTGTCGAAACAGGGAGCCATCGTCTCCCGGCTCGAATCCATCGAGGAAATGGCCGGCGTTGACACCCTGTGCTCCGACAAGACCGGAACCCTGACCAAGAACCAATTGAAGGTCGGCGACCCGATCCTGATCTCGGCAACCGATCCCAAAGACGTAATCAAGTGGGCCGCCCTGGCGTCGCAGGCGTCTTCCGGCGACCCCATCGACAAGGCCGTACTCGAAGCAGTGACCGACGCGAGCCTGGTGGCCGGCTACACCCAGGGCAAATTCGTCCCCTTCGACCCCGTAACCAAGCGAGTCGAGGCCACCCTGACCGATGCCCAAGGCAATACCATCCACGCGGCCAAGGGCGCTCCGCAAGCCATTCTCGCCCTCACGGGAATTTCCGGGGACGCCGCGCAACCGGTAACGGACCACGTGGCCCGCCTCGCCGCCCGCGGCTACCGCGCCCTGGGAGTGGCGACCTCGTCCGACGGCAAACAATGGAAATACCTCGGGATCCTTCCGATGTCGGACCCACCCCGGGACGACTCTCGCTCCACCATCGCCGACGCCCGCGAGAAGGGCCTCCGGGTCAAGATGGTGACCGGCGACGACACCGCGATCGCCAAGGAGATGGCTCGCGAAATCGGCCTCGGCACCAACATCATCGCCGCCGACGAGGCTTTCCCTAAGGACATGAACCCCGACCATCTGCCGGAGAGCACCAAGGACTTGGTGGAGAGTGCTGACGGGTTCGCCCGGGTCTTCCCGCAACACAAGTACGCCATTGTCAAAGCCCTGCAACAGCGCAATCACCTAGTCTCCATGACCGGCGACGGAGTGAATGACGCGCCCGCGCTGAAGCAGGCGGACTGCGGGGTCGCCGTTTCGGGTGCGGTGGACGCGGCCCGCAGCGCGGCGGCTCTCATCCTCACCCGGCCCGGGCTGTCGACCATCAACTCCGCAATCGACGAAGCCCGGCAGATCTTCGGTCGGATCACGAGCTACACGATTTATCGTGTAGCTCTAACCCTCGACATCATGTTCATCGTTGTGGCCGGGACGGTGTTCTTCGGCCTCATCCCGCTGACCGCCGTGATGATTGTGATCATCTCGCTGCTCGATGATATTCCGATCATGACCATCGCTTACGACAACACCGTCATCTCGCCGCGTCCGATCCGCTGGCGCATGCCCCGAATCCTCAGTGTTTCCGCCCTATTGGGTGTTTTCTCGATTATCCAATCGTTCTTCTGGCTGATGATCGGATTCGCCATCCTGCACCACCCGGACTGGTCGACGAACCTGGGATTGACCGACGAGGCACACCTCCAGACCCTGGTGTTTCTTCAGCTTGTGGTTGGCGGGCACCTGCTATTGCTGATCACCCGCACCGAGCACTGGTTCTTCCTCCGACCGTTCCCGTCCTGGCAGTTGCTGTCGGCAATCATCGCCACCCAGGTGGTCGTCGTCTTGATCTGCGGTTTCGGCTGGTTCGTGCCGGCCCTGTCGGCAGCAATGATCGCGTTGACCTGGGCCTACAACATCCTGTGGATGATCATCCTGGGTGTGATACGGAAGGTCACCGAGGTGTGGCTCGACGGCCGAACCTCAGGTCGGGCGCACCACACTGAGTTGGTGCATCAGCCGTTGCAGCCGCATCTTCACTCAAGCT
>JAUYKX010000312.1 GCA_030699055.1 Candidatus Nanopelagicales bacterium | reverse complement strand
GTCGTGAACGCGGCGAACGACGGCTTCATCGTGACCGATCATGCCGGTGAGGTCATCTGGGCCAGTCACCTTGCGGGTCGATTTTTTGGAGTCGACTCCGAGCGGCTCCGCGGGCAGATGTTCGGCATTCCACGCGAAGTGGCCGGCACTGTTTCCGAAATTGAGATCCTCGCGCCGGACGGAGCCGTTGGCTCGGGCCGCATGGAAGTCACCCCGACGATCTGGGACGGGGTAGCGGGTTTCTTGATCACGATTCAAGACATCAGCGCCAGTACCCGCGTCAGGCAGCGGTTAGCGCACGTGGCCGGGCACGACGAACTCACGGGCTTGCCCAGCCGCAAGCTGTTTGATCTTCGACTGCGTCAGGCGAACGAGCGTGCCCTTCGTTTCGGTGGCGGCCTGAGCGTCATCATGGTGGTGATCGATCGAGCCTCGGTAACCACGGTCTCAGCCGACTTTGGCGAAGAGGAGAAATTGATAGCCCACACGGCGGACCGGTTGTCGAATTGCATGCGAGCCAACGACGCCCTGTTCCGCATTGATCATCTTGCTTTTGCCTGTATCAACGAAGACGTGCCAGGTTTGGAGCAAGCGAAACTCATCGCCGGGCGCATTGCCGCCGGCTTCGAGTCACCGTTGGTGTTCGGAAGCCGGGAAGTTTCGATCGCCGTCGGCCTCGGAGTGGTGCATTCCTTTGGCGCAGACGGCCCAAGCGTTGACCTGCTGCGCAACGCGCGTGCGGCCGTGCCCCAACCCAGAGTCCCGGCCCGCGTCAGCATCGGGACATGTTCGGATGAATCGGCCGCAACCGCCAAACAACAACTGGTTCTGGCCGAGCAGTTCCCGGCCGCGATCCGCAATGGCGAATTGCGGCTGATGTATCAACCGATCATCTCGGCCAAGAGCGGGAAGCTGGAAGCCGTCGAGGCTCTGATTCGCTGGGACCGTGGACGTCTTGGGATCCTGCCACCAGCCCGGTTCCTGCCGATCGTCGAGCAAATCGGTCTGATGTCCAAGCTGGATAGATGGGTGATTGCCACTGCCTGCGAACAAGCCCGATGTTGGAGTGAGCAAGCGGGCCCGTCGGCTCCCATGGTTCATGTCAACATCACTGTGCAAGATTTGATGGAAACCGATTTCGTGGCATTTGTCGAACAAGTCCTGATGCGAACCTCGGTCGACCCGGCGCTGATCTGCATTGAACTAATTGAGACGGAGCATGTCGAGAACATGGCACGCGCAGTCGAGACCGTGGCCAAACTGCGAGATCTGGGTTGCGGATTCGCGATCGATGATTTTGGTTCCGGCTTTTCCTCGTATTCCTACATGGACAGGTTTGTCGTAGGCAAGATCAAAATCGACAGGTCTTTCATAGCGGGCCTCGGCGTAAACTACAAGGACGGCGTGATCGTAAGCAGCATGATCGCGCTCGCCAGGGGTCTTGGCGCGCTCTCTGTCGGCGAGGGCGTCGAGACCGAACTGCAAGCCACGAAACTGCGCGAGCTCGGCTGCGACCAACTCCAGGGCTACCTGTTCGCGAAGCCAACCACCGCCGAAGAAATCACCGAGTCCCTTGGTAATAGTTGGTGACAGTGTCGGAATCTAAGATCATCATTCAAGCTCGGCGGGAGGGAACTTGTCCTCAATGAGACCAGCGGAACTGGACAATGCTGCCGTTCAGGAGCTCATCGACGTTGGCGGCCCCGAGTTGTTCGCCACGCTGGTTGATGACTTCGCCCCATTCGCGATCTCCACGGTTGAGACCATCAGCGATGGCGCCACCGCGGGAGACTGCGCTGTCGTCCAGGCCGCGTCCCACTCAATGAAGTCTGCCAGTGCCACGCTTGGCGCCGGCGAACTCAGCGCAATTGCTGCCCACCTGGAGTCGTTGTCCAAGGGCCAGGACATAGCCGCAGTGCGCAAGCTGCTGCCAGAATTCGAGCAAGCCGTCGACGCCGCTCAGATCGCATTGATTGCCGGGTCGGGGCGGTAATTCGTCCGGACCTACCAATCATCACCCAGACCGGCTAACGACGATCACGGTGTATTGCTTTCAGGGGTATTCCAGCTATGTTGATCGGGTGCTACGTGACGGCGAATGGACTTGGTTCACCAGACTCGGTGGCGTCGCGGTTGCGATGGCGGCACTGGCCTTGGCCGGTTGTGCTGGCCAAGCGGACCCGACTCCAAGTGTCACCGCGAATCGAGGTGACGATGGGTTGACGGTTGGCGTTCTTCTCTCGCAGACCGGCTACCTGAAGCAGTTCGGCGTGGCTACTACAGGTGGAGTCATGCTCGCGGCGGACGATATCAATGGCAGCGGCGGGGTGAACGGCAAACCGGTCGCGCTCATCGTTGAAGATGACGGCACCGACGAGCAGGTCGCCGCCAACAAGACCGAACAGCTGATCGCCAAGAATGTGTCGGCGATCATTGGACCGAACCTGAGTGGCACCACGTTGGCGGTGATCGACAGCATTGTGAAAGCCGGCGTCATCGAGTGCTCCCCCTCCGCGACATCGACTCAGTTGACGACCTATCCGGACTACGGTTTGTTCTTCCGCACCGCACCGCCGGAC
>JAUYKX010000309.1 GCA_030699055.1 Candidatus Nanopelagicales bacterium | reverse complement strand
GCTGCGGCCAGTTCTTCCGCGAGTTCGTTCGTGAGTCGCCTGCCGTCTGGAAGTTCGACCACTTCCCGGTCGAGTTCAATGTCTTCGATTGTCGCGTCGTCGGGGACGCGGTACGCTTTCGGGTCGATGTTCATCTCCGCCTCCAATGAGCTGGCATCGCGTGGATTACCGCCAGCCCTGCCGTGTCACGCGAATCAGCACATATCGAGTGTGTCATACATGGGCGATAATTTCGAGGTGTTGGAGTGCCTAGATATGTTGGGGCGCATGACCCGCTTCGGAAGAAGGCTTGCCGGTCATGAATGACAGAACGTGGGCCGAACGGACGCGATAACGGGAATGGATGTCCGTGATTCCCGTACCGTTCACCGCATGACTTCCCAAACGGCCGCGGAACTGATTGCCGAGGGCCTTGAGCTCCACGATGTGAAACACGTGTTCGGCATCCCGGGGGCCAAGATCGACGCGGTCTTCAACGCACTCGAGGACCGCGCCCCGGAGGTTGTCGTCTGCCGGCATGAGCAGAATGCGGCCTTCATGGCCGCGGGGGTCGGTCGGCTCACGCGCAGGCCCGGTGTTTGTGTCGCGACCTCCGGACCGGGTTCGCCGAACCTGGTCACCGGTCTGGCGACGGCCCCAACCGAGTCCGATCCCGTCGTCGCCCTCGTCGGCGCGGTGCCCCGGGCGGATCAGCCGAAGCGCACGCATCAATCGCTCCACTCGGCGGAGATGTTCACCCCGGTGACGAAGCTGGCCATCACGCTCGAAGACCCATCCGACGCGCCCGATGTGCTTGCCAATGCGTTCCGAATCGCGACCGAGCCGCCCGCTGGCGCGGTCGTCGTCATGCTTCCCCAGGATGTCCTGGCCGAATTCGTTGATGTCTCACCAATTGGCTGGCATGAACCCCCGGCACTGGGTCCGGCCCCGAACGAGGCGGTCCGACGGGCCGCAGAGTTGATCACATCCGCGAGGCTGCCGGTTTGGTTCATCGGCGAGCGTGGTGGTCGATTGGACGTGATCCCTCCGTCGCACCGCTTACTCGAGAAGTTCCCGATGCCGATCGTCGAAACGTTTCAGGGTGCCGGGGCGGCGGTTGGCGGGCCTGAAGACCTATTCGTCGGGAGGGTAGGCCTTTTCCGCAATCAGCCCGGTGACCGGGTGCTGGCCGACGCGGACATCGTTGTCACCATCGGGTACGACCCGATCGAGTACGAAGCCAAGTACTGGAATCTCGGCCAGCCGAAGAAGATCATTCATATTGACTCGCTCGCTGCCGACTGGGATGCCCAATATGAGCCCGAAATCGAGCTTCGTGGTGACATCGCCGCCACGGTGGAAGCGATCGGGTCCGTCCTTCAGGCCCGGCGGCTGCCGCCGGAAGTGGCGCAACTGATCGAGGCGAATCGGCCGGAACTCGGCCAGACGCTGCATCCCGAGTTGACCGACGCGGCCTGGAGCAATCCGCGCGCCATCGTTTCGGAACTGCGCCGCGCAACGCCTCTTGACACCGTTGTCGCCTGCGACGTCGGCTCCAACTACATCTGGATGGCCAGACACTTCCGGGCCGGCGGACCCGGCAAGCTGTTGTTCAGCAACGGCCAGCAGACCCTGGGTGTCGCCCTGCCGTGGGCCATGGCGGCGAACTTTCTGGGACTTCCGGCCGCTTCCGTATCCGGCGATGGGGGCTTCCTGTTCTCGGGAGTCGAACTCGAGACGGCAACCCGAAACGACTTGAACCTTGTCCATGTAGTCATGCGGGACAACGCCTACGACATGGTCGGGTTCCAGGAAGTCATGAAGTACGGCCGGACATCGGGCACCGAACTCGGCTACTACGACGTGGTCAAGTTCGCCGAGGCTTTCGGTGCGACGGGATTGCGCGTCGAGTCGGAGCGAGACCTGCCGGATGTGTTCGCCGCCGCCTTCGAGATCCCCGGCGTGGTCGTCGTCGATGTCCCCGTCGACTACTCCCACAACATCGAACTCGCTCATCACCTGCTGCCGTCCAGCACGGCTTGAGCAGGGAGTCACCTTGACCTCACCGGAGCGCAGTCACACGTGCTGGGATCTGGCCGTCGCGGTTGCTGTTCACCACGCCGGTGGCGGAAAGCTCGCCAGACAACCGGTGAACCACGAGATCTTCCAGGTGTCGACCATGTCCGCCCTGGTCGAAGGGATCCTCGACGGGGACACCACATACGACGAGGTCATGCGACACGGGGATTTTGGCGTCGGAACGTTCAACGCCCTGGACGGCGAGATGGCCGCCTTCGATGGGGACTTCTTCCACCTGTTCGGCGACGGGTCGGTCGCCCCGGTCAGTCCCGACGAACTGACGCCATTCTGTGCGGTCACGTTCTTCTCCGGCGACGCGGAGATCGATATCACTGAGTCCACGTCCCGCGACGACCTGTTGGCCTTGGTCGACGGGACCGTCCCCAGTGAGAACCTCTTCTACGCGATCCGTATCGACGGGATGTTTTCCCACGTCACGACGCGCACGGTGGTCCGACAGTCCAAGCCCTACCCGTCGCTGTTGCGGGCGTCGGGCAACCAGGTCGAGAATCGCCTCGATCAGGTGAGCGGCACGATGGTCGGGTTCCGGTCACCGCAGTACGTGCAGGGAATGACAGTTCCCGGGTATCACCTGCACTTCGTCGATTCCGAGCGCCGCCGCGGCGGCCACGTCCTCGACTTCGCGATCGAATCCGGCGTCGCCCTCATCGATCGGGACGTGGACATCCATCTCGAGCTTCCGACCTCGGAGCAGTTCCTCCGGACCCCGATGAACGCCGATGATGTGGAACAGCAGATCGAGGCGGCCGAGAACGTCTCGCACAGCGGGTAGTGGGTGCGGCATCCGGATCGAACACGACCTCCTGCCGTCAGGATTCCCTGATCCGTGCCGGTCCGCCAGCGAAGTGCTCGGCGATGAGATCGGCAACTTGAACCGGGCGATCTCGATGGGGTTCGTGGCGCACCGAGTCGAATACGACCAGGCGGGCGTGAGGAATGCGTTCGATCGCATTCTGGCCGTGACTGGGAGGGATCGTCGGATCCTCCGCGCCCCAGAGCACAAGCACCGGGAGGTCCCCCACCGAAGGAAGCTTGCCCAGCGCTGACACGCGTTGCCCGGATCGATCAACGACGCTCCGAAGCGTGGCCAGGAATGCGCGCCGCGTCGGCGTGTGGCCGAAGGCGGCGAGTTTGCCCAGTGAATCCGGA
>JAUYKX010000301.1 GCA_030699055.1 Candidatus Nanopelagicales bacterium | reverse complement strand
ACCGGGGTGCAGGGTTCCCATCCCGACTTGTTGGGACGGGTGTTGTCGGGAGCCGTGTTCGTCAACGGCGGGGGAGGGTCGACGGGGGACGGTCGGGTGGACGGAAACGGCCACGGCACCCACGTGGCGGGGATTGTCGCCGCAGACCGGGATGGGGACTTGACTACCGGAATTTCGCCACAGGCCAGTGTTCTGCCAGTCAAGGTGCTCGATTCCAACGGATCCGGTTGGAGTTCCGACGTTGCTGCCGGAATCATCTGGGCCGCTGACAACGGCGCTGACGTGATCAACATGTCGCTCGGCGGATCGTATTCGAGCACTATGGCCTCGGCGGTGAGCTACGCCGCCGGGCGGAGTGTGGCCATGTTCGCGGCAGCGGGGAACGAGCACGAACCAGGTGGAACTGAAGAGGTCTCCTTCCCGGCAGGTCATCCTCAAGTGGTCGGGGTAGCGGCGATTGGCCAGGGCCATGAAGTCGCCTACTTCTCGAATCGCGGTTCCCACGTCGAGTTGGCGGCGCCAGGTGTGGGCATCTTGTCCTCTTACCCGACTTCGACGGTGGCCAGTATGAGTGGGACCTCGATGGCTACTCCTTACGCTGCTGGGAGTGCCGCGCTGGTATTGGCGAACCTGCGCGGGCAGATCCCCGGAGCGCCCGGTGGGGCGGTGGTTTCCGCCTTGCGGTCGACGGCCGTCGACCTGGGCTCGCCCGGGTGGGATCCGGAATACGGCTACGGGCTGGTCAGTCCCGCAGATGCGATGGGGTTGTCGGAGCCGGAGCCGGAGCCGGAGCCATCTGCCGAGCCGCAGCCATCTGCCGAACCGCAGGCGGTTGCACCCGGTCTGCCCCGCCACGTCCGAGCCAAGGCGCGGGGTCGCAAGCTGCGGGTCACATTTCGCCCGCCGGCTTCGACCGGTTCGGCCGAGCTCACCGGCTATGAAGTGCGGTGCCTCAATCGGGGCCGCACATTGTCGGCTTCGATCGGGGCAAATGCCCGCGGGGTGGTGTTCCGTCGCGTGCCCATGCCGCAGCGCTATCGCTGCAGCGTGCGAGCGGGCAATGGCCTGTGGGGTGGTTGGGCGCCGATTGTCAGGGCTCGTCGGGCCAGGTAGCCGGCCCGCCGAAAACGTCCTGCCTATTATCGGGCGCGTGAAACCACCCATCAGCTCGGCGCGGGCCGGATCGGCCGGTAGACGCGAATTCCGTGGCACCGACAGTTACCTGACCAACGAGGCGCTGGAAGCGGCAGTTCGCTGTGCTCTGGTGCTGGCCAAGCCGTTGCTGGTGCGGGGCGAGCCGGGCACGGGGAAGACTCTGCTGGCCGAGGCGATTGCCGATGCCGAGGGTCTGGAATTGATCTCCTGGAACGTCAAGAGCACGACTCGGGCGCAGGACGGGCTCTACCACTACGACACGGTCCAGCGTCTCTACGACAGCCGTTTCGGCGATCGCGACGTCCGGGATATTCGGGAGTACATCCATCTGGGGCCGGTCGGTCGGGCCTTCAGCTCGGAGCGGCGAACAGTGCTGTTGATCGATGAGATCGACAAGGCCGACATCGAATTTCCCAACGATCTTCTCCATGAGTTGGACCGGATGAGATTCACCATCGCCGAGACTGGCGACGAGGTCGCGGCGCAGCATCGACCCGTCGTGGTGATTACCAGCAATGCCGAGAAAGAACTGCCCGACGCATTTCTGCGCAGATGCGTGTTCCATTTCATCGACTTTCCGGATCGCGAACTGATGGCCCGAATCATCGAGGTGCATCACCCGGGTTTGGCCGACAAGTTGCTTGGCCAGGCGTTGGATGTGTTTTACGCGATTCGAGGGCTGGAACGGGTTCGTAAACACCCGAGCACCAGCGAATTGGTCGACTGGATCTCGATGCTGTTGGCTGGCGGGGTGAAGGACATCAAGTTGTCACCAGACCTGCCGTACTTGGGAACAATGTTGAAGAAGGAGCAGGATCTGCAGGCGTTTGCCGAGAGCTTCACCGAACGGACCCGATATTCGGGCCGGTATCGGTGAAAGGCAGCCAACACCGGTGTTCGTCAACTTCCTTTATCGGCTGAGGCACCTGGGCGTCCCGGTCGGTGTCGCCGAGGCTCTGGCCCTGGCCGAAGCAATGGGTCACGGGCTACACGAGAGCAACCTGGACGACTTCTACTACGTAGCTCGTGCGGTCCTGGTGCATCACGAGGGCCATCTCGATGCGTTTGATCAGGCTTTTCTGGCCGAGTTCAAGGGTGTTGAGATGATCGACACCACGATGACGGATGAACTGCGGCGGTGGCTCGACGAAGCCGAGATGGAAAGGCATCGGCACGACAACGGGATTGACGATGAGATCGGCCCGGATCACCTGAGTACGGAGCAGATTGACGAGCTTCGTCGCCGTTTCGCCGAGCGGATGCGGGAGCAGACCGAGCGCCATGACGGTGGCGGGTACTGGATCGGCACCGGCGGTACTTCGCCGTTCGGGCAGGCCGGACGATCGGCTTCCGGGCTGAGCACCGGATCGTCGGGCGGTGGTCGGGCCGCGGTACGGGTCGCGGACGCTCGTCGTTATCGGCCGTATCGATCGGACATGATTCTGGACATCCGCCAGTTCGAGGTCGCGCTGAAACGTCTGCGCGCCTTCGTGCGCGAGGGCGCCGACATCGAATTGGACATCGACCGGACCATCGACGCCACGGCGGCCAACGCCGGCGATATCGAGATCATCACCAGGCCGCCGGCCCGTCCCGACACCCACGTGATTTTGATGATCGACGTGGGCGGTTCGATGTTCCCGTACTCGGCGCTGATGTCGCAGTTGTTCAGCGCCACCAGGAAGGCAACCCACTTCCGCGACCTGCGGACGTATTACTTCCACAATTGCGTGTACGGACAGGTCTATGAGACGGATCGCTTCACGGAACCGTTGTGGGTGCCTGACCTGATGCGCCAATGCGCCGGTCAATACAAGCTGATCATGGTGGGTGATGCGCTGATGGCTCCGTACGAGCTGTCGATGGGTGCCCCGGCCGCGCCCGGCGAGCGGGCGCTGGTCACGGGAATGCAATGGCTGGAGCGGTTGGCTCAGCACTTTCCGCACCATGTCTGGCTGAACCCGGAGCCGGAGACGAGTTGGCGCGGCACGACCATCGAGGAAATCGGTCGGGTATTCCGCATGTTCCCGATGACTATTGAGGGCCTGACAGAAGCGATGTCGTGGTTGAATCGCGGATCTCGAGCCCGGCGGTAGGCTCGCCGCACTGATCGGTCGATGAGAGGACACAGCCATGTCGTTGGACCCCGGGGTACGTGCCCTCCTGGATGCGCTGGAGCAACTTGACCGCCCACCGATGAGCTCGGGCACGCCGGACCAGGCCCGGGCGGCATTTCGACAATTGACCGTCGACATTCGACAGCCCTCGATGATCATTCCGGTGGCCGAGGTCGAGGACCTCACGATTCCGGGCCCGGCCGGTTTGATCCGGGCGCGTTCCTACCAGCCCGGCACCGATGATGACCCGCTGCCGACGGTTGTGTTCTTCCACGGTGGCGGATTCGTCATCGGCGACCTGGACACCCACGACAACCAGGCCCGCCGGTTATGTCGCGACGCCAATGCCGTGGTGGTCAGCGTCGACTACCGGCGGGCACCGGAACATCCTTGGCCTGCGGGAGTCGACGATGCCTTTGCGGCGATTCGCTGGGTGGCGGACAACATCGACCGATTCGGGGGAGACGTCGATCGGCTGGCGGTGGCCGGGGATAGTGCGGGCGGGAACTTCACCGCTGTGGTGACCCAGTTGTGTCGGGATCTCGGCGGTCCGGCTTTGCGGGCTCAGTTATTGATTTATCCGGCGGTGGATTTCGCGGCTGGCGGGGAGCGGTACCCGTCACGCGACGAACATGCCGAGGGCTACTTTCTGACCAGCGATGACATGGCCTGGTTCGGCTCCCACTACATCGGCGGGGTGGTCGACGGATCGCCCGACCCGGCGATTGTTTCGAAACTATCCGACCCCCGGATTTCGCCGATTTACGGCGAGCTATCGGGGCTGCCGGCCGCGGTGGTGGTCACCGCCGAATTCGACCCGCTTGTGGACGAGGGTGAGGCGTACGCGAGAGCTCTGGCCGACGCCGGGGTGCCGGTAACGGCGATCCGTTTCGACGGTCTGATCCACGGGTTCTTCGACATGGCCGCCCTGTCGCCCGCGTGTGCCGAGGCGGCCGACCGCACCTGCCGGGAGTTCGCCCGGCTGTTGTGATCGAGACTCGTCCGGTTGGTTGCTCGTTGATCCACGGCTTGCGGGTCAACACCAGGTCTGGCAAGCCGATACACTCGCCGGGCACAACATCAGGGGCGGTAGCTCAGTTGGTCAGAGCGGCAGACTCATAATCTGACAGGTCGTGGGTTCGAGTCCCACTCGCCCTACTGTCACCCCGTTTCACCTGCGGAAGTATGAAGGTCACAGTCTCGATCTTGAAAACTGACAGCCACGTTTGTCAAGGGACATGGGGATTTGCCATCCGCCAGCGGGCAGATAAATGACCGTCCCCGGGCAGTATTCAGTGGCCGTCGTCAGCTGGCCGTCTATTCCTCAGCAACAACAGCGTCGATCTCACCTAAACTGTTGCCGGCGACAGAAGGGAGCGACATGTCCTCGGCAGAAGCACAGCCCGGGGATCGGGTACCAGCCACCCGATCCGTCAAGGCTGACTCGCACCCCCCACTCGGCGAGAAGACGGATCAGGATGTCGCCCTAGAGCTTGAGGCCGTTTTGGAGTTGGCGGAGTCGTTGCCGCACGACCGGATTTCCGAACTGCCGCCGGTCCTATTTCCCCTCAGGAACCCATGAGTCAACTCGGTGAGAAGCTGTTGACCCTCCATGACAGTTTCAAGCAAGCCGATCTGGAGCACGCGTTTGGAGGCGCGATCGCGCTGGCTTATTGCACCCGAAATCCGAGAGGTACGAGTGACATCGACGTCAACGTCTTTGTCCACGCCTCAGATGCGACGAACATCATCCCCGCACTGCCTCCCGTCATAGCAGTCAACGACACACAGCTGCAGCAAATGTTGTGCAATGGTCAGACGCGGTTGTTCTGGCATGAAACTCCCATCGACATCTTTCTCAACACCGACCCGTTCCATGAATACGCGTGCCAGCACACGACCAAGGTTCCTTTCGAAGGTGCACAGATCCCGGTGCTTAACGCTGAGCCGCTCGCAGTATTCAAGGCGATGTTCAACAGGCCAAAGGATTGGGTGCGGCTCCCGTGGGGGGACGCGGTGCGGGCGCTGATCAGGCGTGGGGCTGAGAGGTTGCTGTGGCTACTGGCCGCTTGAGGCGGCTGCTTGAGTGGGATTCCCGGCTGAGGGCAGGCTACGTCGGGGTTCTGCGA
>JAUYKX010000298.1 GCA_030699055.1 Candidatus Nanopelagicales bacterium | reverse complement strand
CTCGTGCCCGTCGACGTCAACCACCGTCGACCCATGTCCGTGCGAAAAGGCCACGGGGGGAACCCCGTAGTTGGGCATCATCACGGATTCCCACCGGGCGCGGTAGTCAGCCAGGTTTTGATCACTCATCGCCGCCCCCGTCAGCGGTGATCATCGTGCCGACGCCGTGATCGGTGAAGATCTCAACGAGCACCGAATGAGGCTGTCGGCCGTCGACGATGTGGGCCCGTTCCACGCCATGGCTCACGGCATCCAGGCAAGCCTGAACCTTGGGCACCATGCCCCCGGCCAGGTTGGGCAACATCTCGGCCGCTTCGTCGACTGACAACTCGCGAATCACGTCGTCATCAGCCGGCCAGTTGCGGCAGATACCGGGGATGTCGGACAACATGAGCAGCTTGGTCGCCCCGATCGCGGCAGCCAACTTCGCTGCGGCGTCGTCAGCATTGACGTTGTAAACTGTGCCGTCTTCACCCACGCTCAGACTTGAAACGACCGGGATAAAGCCGTCATCGATCATCGTTTCGATGATTCCCGGACGCACCGAGGTGATGTGGCCGACCAGACCGATGTCGACGTGTTCACCGTCAACAATCGGCCGCAGCCGGCTCGCGGTGAACAAGGATCCGTCTTCCCCGGATACTCCCACGGCCCGGGGACCGTGACGGTTGATCAAGTTAACGAGCTGGCGCTGGACCTGGCCGGTGAGCACCATCCGGACCACGTCGAGAACTTCCGGCGTCGTCACCCGGCGACCCGCGACGAACTGGTGCGCCACTCCGAGACGGTCAAGCACCTTGTCGATCTGCGGCCCACCACCGTGAACCACTACCGGCCGAATGCCCGCCAGCCGGAGGAAAACGATGTCCGCCGCGAACGCGTCGGATAGGCCCTGATCAATCATGGCGTTTCCGCCGTACTTGATCACAATCGTCTTGTGGTGGAACCGCTCAAGCCACGGCAGCGCGTGGCTGAGCACCTCGGCCTTCGCCGATGCATCCAACGCGAGCGCCGCGCTGACCGCTTCGTCGGTCGCCGACCCCAGCGCGGTGCTCTGTTCTGGGCCGTCTCTCGGAGCTTCCACCGGGGATTCCCCCGTATCTACCCCTGGGGATGGTTCCGGTTCCTGCGTTGCGGTCATGACGAATACGCCGAATTTTCGTGCACATACTCGGCGGTCAGATCGTTAGTCCTGATCGACCCGTGGCTCTGGCCCGCCTTCAGGTCGACCGTGATGGAGACGTGCCGACCGGTCATCTGCACCTGGGACCGATCGTCCCCGATCGCTCCGTCACGACACACCCACCAGCCATTGATCGCCACATCGACCTGGTTTGGATCGAATACCGCCGATGTCGTTCCCAGTGCTGACAACACCCGTCCCCAATTGGGGTCATTGCCGTGGATGGCGCACTTGAGAAGGTTGCTCCGAGCGATGGCCCGGGCGGCGACAACCGCGTCCGAATCACTCTTCGCATTGATCACATTGACCCGAATTTCCTTGGTCGCCCCCTCGGCATCCGCGATCAGCTGATCCGCCAGCGAATCGCACACCTCCAGCAGTTGGGCATCGAACAGTTCCGGGTCTGGCTCGACCCCGCTGGCTCCGTTGGCCAGCAGTAACACCGTGTCATTGGTCGACATGCAGCCATCGGAATCGATTCGCTCGAAGCTGCGCGCGCCTGCCCGCGACAAGCTTTGCCGGGCCCGCTCGACATCGATCAGGGCATCTGTGGTCACGACGACGAGCATGGTGGCCATTTCCGGGGCCAACATTCCGACGCCTTTCGCCATCCCGCCGATCCGATACCCGTCGCTGGACAGCGCGGCCTGCTTCGGCTTCGTGTCCGTGGTCATGATTGCCGTGGCGGCGGCCAGTCCGCCATCTGGATTCGCCGAACTGAATGCCTTGTCAACACCGCATAGCAAACGGGGCAGATCGAGGCGAACTCCGATCAGCCCCGTGGAGCAGATCGCCACGTCGCGGGCGTCACACTCCAGGAGTCGAGCCGCGTACTCGGCCGTCAGCCGGGTGTCCTCCCGACCTTCAGTTCCCGTGCAGGCGTTGGCCCCACCGGAGTTGAGTACCACTGCCGTCAGAGAACCATCGGCCAGGATTTCCCTTGACCACTGGACGGGCGCCGCCTGGAATCTGTTGCTGGTGAACCTCCCGGCAGCCACTAGCTGCGGCCCATCATTGATCACTATGGCGACGTCGGGATCGCCGCTATCTTTCAGGCCCGCTGCCACCCCGGCCGCCCTGAATCCGATGGGTGATGTGACGCTCACGGCCTCACTCCGTTCCCTGAAAGACCTGCGGTCTCAGGCAACCCGAGCGCCAGGTTGAGGTTCTGGATTGCCTGGCCAGCCGCCCCCTTGCCCAGATTGTCCAAAGTGCTGATCAATGTGATCACTCCCGTTCGTTGGTCGGACGCTGCGCTCAGTTGAACCCGGTTGGTTCCCAACACTGCACCAGTAGCGGGCCAGCGCCCCGCCGGCAATACGGTCACGAAAGACTCGTCCTCGTATGCCTCCCTTAGCACCTGGAGAACATCAGCCGTCTCGACCGGTCCCGCTGCCCGACCGAAACAGGTGGCGATGATTCCCCGGGGCATCGGCGCCAACAACGGAGTGAAGCAGACCCGAACTGGGCGACCGGCCAAATCGGTCAATTGCTGTTCCACTTCCGGGGTGTGCTGATGCACTCCTCCGGCCTTGTAGGCGCTCATCGAGCCCATCACATTGGTCGCCAGCAGTGCATCGGTCGGCCGGCGACCGGCCCCGGATGTACCACTGGCGGCCGAAACCGTGATGGCTTCGTCGGCCAGCAGCCCAGCGCTCAAGAGGGGGGCCAGGGCGAGTTGAACGGCGGTGGCGTAGCAACCGGGATTCGCGATCCTGTCGCTCGCGGCGATTGCCGCCCGTTGGCCCGGCAACTCGGGCAGTCCATAGGTCCACGGCTCCGATAATGGAAGATCGCCGTAGTACCGGGTCCACTGAGCCGGGTCCCGCAAGCGATGATCCGCGCCCAGATCGATCACCAAGCGCACGGAGTCCGTTGCGGTGTTCAACTCGCCGGAACGACCCGCCGGAAGAGCCATCAGGACGACATCGGCGGCCAACAGATCATCAGTGCCGTTCTCCACGAAGTTCCAGCCATCGTCGAGGTCCAATTGCGGATGAACCTGAGTGACGACTTGCCCGACTCTTTCCCGAGCCCCCGCCGCGACCAGCGCCAGATCGGGGTGCCCGGAAACCAACCGCAGCAGTTCCCCGCCCGTATAGCCCGACGCGCCCATAACCCCGACCGAGAAAGCCATGAGGGAATCATACGCATATGCGCATATCGAGGCTCACTTGACCGCGTACCGATTGGGTTCCCTGAGAACCGTTCCGGGGATACCGCCGCGCGCCCCGGAACTGGCACCAACCACTATGTAGCGATGAATACGCCGCTGCGACTCCATCGTTTGACCGACGAGGCCCGGGTCGTGGCCGCCGGTGCCCGGGGTGCTGCCCGGACCGGTCTGCTCAGGCCCATGTTGCCCACGACAGGACTGCGGATCGCGGCCCAGGTTCGACGCTGGGGAACCGGGCCCGCGATCGGGTTCTCGCTCGGGTCTGTCCGCCATCCCGACCAGGTCGCCGTCATCGACCTGGACGACGACGAGCGCCCGGAGACTTCGTTCGCCGAAATCGACCACCGATGCACTGCTCTCGCCTTGGCTCTGCGAGACCGGGGTATCGACGGAAATGCGACCGTTGGACTGCTGGGTCGCAATTCACGCTCGTTTCTTGAGGCGATCATCGGGGTTGCTCGAACCGGGGCCAACCTCGTCTACCTCAACACCTCGATCGAGCGTGGACAATTTCAGCAGGTGGCGACAGGGCACAGCATGTCCTTGGTGATCCACGACCAGGAATTCGCTGACCTCGTTCCCGACGGGGTAGCCCGGCTTCAGATGGACGAGAAGTCGGGCTTGCCGCTTCTGGCGACTTTGCCCATCCGTCGGTCCCTGCAGCCTCCGGTCCAGTACGGACAACACGTGATCATGACGTCCGGCACCTCGGCCGGCAGGCCTCGTGGCGCCGGACGCAGCGGGGCGACCTTCAATGCCGTGGCCGCCCTGCTCGATGCCTTCCCTCTGACCGTCGGCGACACGGTCGTGATCGGCGCTCCGTTGTTCCACTCCTGGGCTTGGATGAACCACCGCCTCGGCTGTCTGCTGGACTGCACCCAGGTGGTCATGCGCAAACCCGACCCGGAACGAATCCTGGCCGCGTTGGCGGCGACGGACGCCACCGGCCTGGTCACCGTGCCGGTCGTCCTCAGGTGGATGGTGGATCTGCCAACCCGCATTCGGCGCCGGTACCGACTCGACGCCCTCAAGTGCGTGGCGGTCAGCGGATCGGCCCTGCCTTCTTCGTTGGCCACGGAGTTCATGGACGAGTTCGGCGATGTGCTCTACAACCTTTACGGCAGTACCGAGGCGGGGTTCGCCACCTGCGCCACCCCGGAGGACCTGCGGATTGACCCCGAAGGCGCGGGTCGCCCGCTCCCCGGTGTGCATGTGGAAATCCTCGACAGGCGCGGCCGACCCCTGCCTGTCGGCGAGGAAGGCCGGGTTTTCGTCAGCAGCAGCGAAACTTTCCACGGCTACACCGACGGCACCGATCGACCGCGAGTCAGGGGCATGGTCTTCACCGGTGATGTTGGGCGAGTCGATTTGCAGGGCCGACTCACGATTGTCGGCCGGGCGGACGACGTGATAATCACTGGCGGCGAGAATGTTCACCCCGCCGAGGTGGAGCAGGTATTGCGCACCAACGACAAGTTGGTGGATGCGGCCGTCGCCGGTCGACCGGACCCCGTCTACGGAGCCATCCTCGTAGCGCACGTCGTGCCCGCCGATCGGGAGACCTTCAACCCGGAGGAATTGGTGTCCTGGTGTCGCCAGGTGTTGGGTCCCCATCACCGCCCCCGGGCGGTCGTTGTCCACGATTCGCTTCCCCGCAATCCGACAGGCAAGTTACTGCGGCGGGTCCTGGCCGGCGATGGTGCCGACTTCCGCGACCCGAACGAGTACTACGACTGACGCAGTTCGGCCCCGGTTGCCTCGTTCGCGGCGGCCAGAGCAGCCAATCGGGCGGTCGACAGTTCGGATGCTTTCAACGTGTGATCCGGAGCCCGGAACCGCAGGCTGAAGGCCAACGACTTGCGACCTGGCCCGACCTGTGGACCTCGGTACACATCGAACAACCGCAGTGACTCCAGCACCGGCCCGGTGCCCGATCGCAACGCCGCCGCGACATCCGCCTCGGTCACCGATTCGTCGACAACCAAGGCCAGGTCTTCCTTGGCCAAGGGCATGGTCCACACAGTTGGGGCCGTCGGCACCGGATCGACCTCAGCCAGCTCGATCAGCGTGTCGAGGTCCAGTTCTAGTGCCCCGGCGCGGCCGGGCAATCCAAACGCGGCGGCGACCCGGGGATGAACCTCCCCGGCCCAGCCGACGAAACGCCCGGCGACCGACAGGCTCGCCCGGCGAGTGGGGTGCCAGGTCGCCGCCGGACCCGCGTCAGCGGGCTGACTGGCCGCCTCCACGGTCAGTTCGATTCCGAGTCTGCCGGCCACGAATCGGGCTGCTTCGATGGCGTCGGCCCAGCAGGCATCCCGACCGGACCCCCACCAGCCGCCGGGCTCCCAGGCACCGCACAACACGCCACCGAGGCTCAGTCGTTCGTGAGGCAGACAGCCTCGTAGTTCGGCCAGCTGCTCTTCGGAAGGCCGATCCTCGACTCCGGGACGCACCTCGATGACAGGTTCAACCCCGCTGTTCGAGAGCAAGAACACCGGGCCGATCTCGAAGATCAATACCGAGTCGTGGCCGCGCGAGATATTCCTGGATGCCGTCTCAAGAACCCCGGACAACAAGGTGGTGCGCAGACCGGGCCGCTCAGCCGACAAAGGATTGAGCAGAGCCAACGTATTGCGACGCGGATCGTCCGCAGCCAATCCGAGTCGGTCGAAATCCGCCGAACCGATGAACGGGTACGTCAGCACCTCGATGAGCCCTATTTCGGCCACGGCCCTGGCGGCGATCCGCCGCAAGCGTTGACGCACGGTCAGGCCGCCACCGGTGGGAACAACCGGCAGGACGGATGGCACCGCGTCGTACCCGACCAAACGCAGCACCTCCTCGACGAGATCCGCAGGCTGAACCAGATCCGGGCGCCAAGTCGCGGGCGTCACCCGCAAGCCGGAGTCGGAATTTTCGACCCGGCATCCCACAGCCTCCAGCGCACCGACGACGCGCTCGGGCGAGATCGAAGCGCCGGACACGTCCGCCGGCTCCGTCGCGCTCATCCGGATGATCGAGGAGTCCAACGGCAGTTCCTGGCCGGTCATGCCGACACTTGCCCCGCCGGCAAGTTGAGCAATCAAGGCAGCGGCTCGATGGGAGGCAAAGGGCGCCAGTGCCGGGTCCACCCCACGCTCGAACCGGCGCGAGGCCTCGGTTGACAGCTTGTGTCGACGCGACATCCGCGCAACCGTGATCGCTTCGAAACACGCCGCTTCGAGGGCGATCGTCATCGTGTTCGCACCGACTTCGGCGCTCTCGCCGCCCATGGTTCCCGCCAGAGCAACGGGCCCGGTGTCATCGGCGATTACCAGGTCGTCGACATCGAGCTGCCGTTCGACTCCGTCGAGCGTCACCAGCGTCTCTCCTCCGGCGGCACGCCGAGCCACCAGCGTTCCGACCACCCGGTCGGCATCAAATGCGTGAAGCGGCTGCCCGGATTCCAGCATCACGTAATTGGTGACATCCACCACAACGTTGATCGGCCTCATCCCGGCCGCGATGATTCGGGCCCGCAACCACTGGGGCGAAGGGGTCGAAACGTCGATGCCGGTGAGGGTCCGCATCGTGATCGACCGACATCCGATCGGGTCGTCGGTCCGACATTGAACGGGAACGACCCCACTGCGGGCCTGCCCCATGGATGACGCCGTCACCCCCGAAAGCTCGGCCAGTTCGCCAACCGGGTCGACGAAGTCGACTGCGTAGGCGATGGCGGCCTCCCGAGCGATTCCCCGGATCGACATCGCGTAGCCGCGATCCGGAGTTACCGCGATGTCGAGAATCTCCTCACCTATGCCAAACCGCGGACCCACATCCAAGCCGACTTCGGCCTCCCCAGGGGCCAGCACGATGATTCCGCCAGATTCCTCACCGATGCCCAGCTCGCGCTCTGAACAGATCATCCCGTTGGAGACGTGCCCGTACGTTTCACGCGCACTGATCTGCATTCCTCCCGGCAGAGTTGCCCCCGGCAGGGCGACCACCACCAGATCCCCTGGGGCAAAATTTCGCGCACCACAGATGATCTCCCGCTCTCCGCCGTGGCTCGGGCCGACATCGACCTGACACAGCCGGATCGGCTTGCGGAACTCGGTCAGCTCCTCGATCCGCTCCACCCGGCCGACAACGAAGGGACCCGAAGCCCCCGCGCCGATGGCGTACACGGTTTCAACCTCCAAGCCGTGAGCGATCAAACGCTCGGCCAGATCGCGGCCGGTCACCTCGGGTGGAAGGGCGGCGAATTCACGAATCCAGGAAAGCGGTGCCCTCATGCCGACTCCATCCCGAACGCGGACGAGAACCGGATATCACCCTCGACCATGTCGCGCATGTCGGTGATTCCGTGCCGGAACATCAGAGTCCGTTCCAGTCCCATGCCGAAGGCAAAGCCTCGGTAGTCGGCCGGGTCAATGCCACAGGCTTGAAGCACCCGCGGGTTGACCATTCCGGCACCTCCCCACTCGATCCAGCCCTCGCTTCCGCAGGTTCGGCAGGGCCCGTCGGGATTGCCCACGCTTGCCCCACGGCAAGCGAAGCACTGCAGGTCCAACTCGGCGCTGGGCTCGGTGAACGGGAAGTACGACGGCCGCAGGCGCGTGGTGATCCCGTCCCCGAACATTGCCGCCGCGAAGTGGTCCAAGGTGCCCTTGAGGTGAGCCATGGTCAGGCCTTTGTCGACCGCCAAGCACTCGATCTGGTGAAAAACTGGCGTGTGGGTGGCGTCGAGCTCGTCGGTCCGAAAAACCCGGCCCGGGCAGACGACATATACCGGCAATGGTCGCTCCAGCAGTGCCCTGATCTGTACCGGAGAAGTGTGGGTGCGCATCACGATCCCGGAGTCCTCCGCACCGACGAAAAAAGTGTCCTGCATGGTGCGAGCGGGATGGTCGGGAATGAAGTTCAGCGCGTCGAAATTGAACCACTCAGCTTCGACCTCGGGACCCTCAGCGACCTCGTATCCCATGGCGACGAAAACGTCAGCCATCCGCTCGGCAACTGTGGTCAGCGGATGCCGCGCCCCGACTGGTCGCCGGTCCCAAGGCAGAGTGACGTCCACCCGCTCGGAAACCAACATCTGCGCTTCCCGAGCGGCGGCCAACTCCGCTTCCCGAGCCGCTAATGATCGCTGGACCTCCGCCCGAGCTTGCCCCATCCGCCGCCCGGCGTCCGCCTTGCGGTCGGCTGGCATCGAGCCGATGAGGCGATTGGCCAGGGCCAGCCGTGAGCGATCCCCGGCGTGAGCCAACTTCACTCGCTTCAACTCATCCAGATCCTCAGCCGCCGCAATAGCGGTAAGAGCCTGCTCAGTGGCGAGCGCTACCGCGTTGGCGTCAGAAGGATCGACTCCGACACTCTCTTCGTGATCATTTTGTGCAGGCATCGGGCCGAGTTTACGGGCTGCCCTTTCAGACCAACCATGACCCGCGAGGCCAAACGCCAGGCCATCACCCCGAAGGCCAGTGAAACCACCAACGCGGGCCAACCCTCCGCCGCCGACTCCGCCCGCTCTCCCCCAACGATCAGGGGGTACACCTGCCAATGCGTCAGGTAGATGATCAGTGAAGCACCGGCCAGTTCGATCAGTGCCCATGCAACGAAGCGCGGTACCGGCACGAAGGCCAGACATCCCAACAGGGCCAGGCCGCCGACCAGAAACAACGACCGATCCGCCTGTCCGATCAGCCACGGCGCCAGGACGACGGCGAGCAATATCACTGCCACCCGCTGGCGCCTGCTCACCGCCTTACCCAGAGCCCACCCCAAGGCGAAGACCCAGAAAAACGCGACCGGCGAACGCGTTCCCCCCGGGGTACCCGGTTCGGTCATCGCTGCCAGACCCACACCAACTCCCAGCGTCATCAGCGGGAAGACAAGAGGATTCTGGCGTTCCCAACGATCAGCAACCGGGACCGCCAGCACGACAACCACCGCAATCAGGATGTACGCCATGGCTTCGATGAACCAATAGCGCCATTCCGGGGCGTCGCCGAAATCGGGGCCGAACAGGTTGTTCACCATCAACACGCTGGGCGAGTAATGGGATGTGAACAGCACGAGTGGCAGCAACCACAGGAGAGCGGGGAACAACACCCGGCCCAATGCGCGCGTCGCGCGGTTCAACCGTTCGATCCGGCCCGCGGAGGTCAAATGGAAACGGGCGAAGTTGTAACCGACTATCGCGAACAAAAGCTGAGCTCCGCCTCGAAGATCGAAAACCCCTATGTGGGATCCGACAACGGCGACAATCGCGATGGCTCGCAGCAGGGTGGATGTTTCGACTCGCCGCCGTGATCGACGAGTCAAACGGCGAGTCGATCGGGCGCCTGGTCGGCTTGCCGGACCGGGAAGAAGAGCCAGCTCCCGAATGCTCAATTGAGGCCAATTCCGTGGCAGCGTGCCGACCCTGCCCTCCAGGGCCGCGCATACGGCGACGAAGGAAAGCGAATCTCCCCCAAGCGACACGAAACTCGATGTCGGATCCACCTCGGTGCGACCTAGCAACTGGGCGAACAGCTCGACCAACTCGGCCTCGGGCACTCCGACCCCTGCGTACTCCGCGCCACCTACGGCAGCGGACCGAGATTCCATTGCCACCTGAGCCAGGACCCGGTAGTCGGGCTTCCCCGAGGACAGCCGAGGCACCTGGTCGACTCGGCGGCAAAGAATAGAGGTCCGGGCCAGGCCCGTGAATTCGCCCGCAAGCGATACCAGCGCCGGCTCCCGATGACCTTCGTACATGCCGACCAGGCCCAACTGCGTGCCAGCCTGGACAGCGTTAACCCCGAAGCCCTCGGACCCGAGCCGGTTCTCGAGCCGACCAAGGTCGATGCGCAGCCCCTGCACCTTGGCCGTGCGACCAAGACGACCGACGATCTCGACCAGTCCGACTGAATCGACGCGGGCCAGGTCGCCGGTTCGCAACTCGTACACATCTCGACCACGAGCCAGGTCCGCGAGCTCGGTGGCATACCCGAGCATGACGTTCGGCCCCTCGTAGACCAACTCGCCGATTTCCCGATCTGCGGATTGACCGGATTCCTCGATCTCCTCGCTACCGATCAACCGGAATCGACCTCCCGGTATTGCCCGGCCCACGCAGGTAGGGCGGGTCATGGCGAGCTCCGGCGGGAGGTAAGCCATCCGCGCCGTGGCCTCGGTCTGTCCGTACATGACGAACAACTCCCAGCCTCGGTCGCCACCCAACCGGGCGAAACGCTGCACGCGGTCGGATGCCATCCGCCCGCCCGCCTGGGTCAGGTAGCGCAAC